>DMZB01000109.1 GCA_003482405.1 Lactobacillus sp.
TACAGTGACTGATAATTATATTAAACCGAAACACCCAAACATTTTTATTAGTGTCTTTGCATTTTTAGCCATCGTTGGTCTGTTTTTGCATCAGCGATTATGGACAAATGAACAAATAAATGGACTAGGGTTACCCCATGATATGGTTGGAAATTTTTTCAGTCGATTCTTACTGGCATTAGCTGACAACGGTAACACATTGATATACGGCATGACCTTTATTGCTTTTGCATTTTTATTTTGGTATGTCTTTGTCTATCATCAAATGGTAATTCGTTCTGCTTGGTTTTTTCTGTTAGCATTGGTTTACGGCGCGTTCTATATTCTAGCGATGACCTTTGAGGACTATCAGTCTTGGCAGCCGCTTGTGCAAACTAAGGGCAGCTTATTACTGAGCGTTATTCAGCTTATCGGCATTACATTTTTGTTTTACACACTATTTACACTGTCATACTACAAATTCTCTCGGATAAATGCTTATGTGCCCACGGGGGACAGCAAATCGACATCCTCGCACCTTTTTCTGAAGCGCTGGCTGTTAATGGCAATTAGTTGGATAATCTATTTGTCAGTTTTTTATCCGATTAATACAGATAATGACTTTGCGTCACAAATTAGTTCTTTTTTTGGCGGTAAGTCGGCATTTTATTTGGGGACTGTTAAATATCTTCAGAATACATCCGTCATCACGGATCACCATCCGGTCTTCACAACGATGGTTTATGGAATGTTTGCTAAACTGGGCCTGGCAATGGGGTCAATTAACTTCGGCATTTATTTATATGGCGTTGTCACGGTCATCGGTTACGCGGCCATTTGTGCATATTCAGTGGGGTTCTTTGCACGAATGGGCCTAAAAAGAAAGTTTCAGAAATGGATGACACTGACCTACGCTTTTTTCCCGCTATTTCCTTTTTACGCAGGTACAGCAACCAAAAATACGCCATATAGTTTTCTCATGATCATTCTGATTATGCAACTTATCGACATAACGAGAAATCCGAAGGAGCGGTTTCGTTCTCCACGGTTTTTGATTGGCGTATCAGTGGTTTTGTTGTTTCAAATGTTAGTCGTAAAGTATGCCGTGCAAATCATCATTATTTTTGGAATTTTCTTTGTGTACAGATATAGGCGTTATTGGCTACAAGCGAGTTTGACCATGTTTTTACCAGTGTTGCTTTTTGTCGGTCCATATCAAAATGGACTATTGCCAGCATTTCACATCACAAAGACTAATCCCATGGAGGCATTGTCTGTTCCATTTCAGCAAACGGCCAGATATGTCAAAGAGTATCCGAACGACGTCACTCAATCCGATCGTCGAACTTTAAATAAGGTGTTTTACTACTCGAAGTTGGCCAAAAATTATAACCCAGAGCTTGCCGATCCCATTAAAGATGGGGCGACAGTACGCCTCAGTACAATTCAACCACAAGATTTAGTTAAGTATAGAAAAGTTTGGCTGCATCAGTTTTTTAAACATCCGTTAGTATATGTGGAGGCCACACTGAATAATGTGTATGGGTACTTCAGTTTTAATTATTACAATTCTTTCGCTCTGATTGGCGTCAACATTTCTCCGAGTTGGAATCCATCGGTTGTCTTAAAAAATGAGAAATACAAACTTATCGCGGCTGAAAAAATGCCAACTTTTTCTAGGAACCTGACCAAATATTTTGGGGTCCTTTCACACACGCCGGTATTTAGTATCTTGATTCAACCGCATACGCATTTGTTCGTGACGTTACTGCTAGTGGTAATACTTGCATATCGACGATTGTGGTCTGCCCAACTAGTATTATTGCCAGTGTTACTAAATGCGCTAGTCGATATTTCTAGTCCTGCAAATGGGATGTTTCGTTACATGATGGTGTTTGTCATTTGTTTGCCGGTATTATTGGCATATTGCAATAATGTGTTCAAAAAGCAACGAGTTTCATTGAAAAATAGCTCACTTTATAACTGATATTAGCTCTCTAAAACGTCGATCGTTTTAGAGGCTTTTTTAGTGAGTGCGTGATTTTTTGGGTTCATATCGTAAATGTAAACAGAAAGATACAATTAAAGTTTGACGTTGCAAGTATAACGAGTAAAGAACAATTTCGGCAACTAAAAAGCATAAAGACGAATCTTTTATACACTATTTTTCATAAAACAGATGATGACGCTAAAGCCCTGGTACAAGCTCGGTTGAGTGCGAAACAGTAAACTAGTAAAATTTCAAAAGAGTTCATGAAATCATTTCTTAGGGGACTGAATTTTGAAATATCATTTAAAAATTGTCGCTGGATCAGAGAGAGAAAAACTATACGTTGAATATCTCATTATTTTTCTCCTATATGCCGGTGTTACATATGGTGTTTTTGCTCTTTTAGGCTTTTCCACAATTAGCCATTGGGATACATATACTCAGCATTATCCAATGTTAGTTGAATTTCGTCAGTGGTTACACGCTTTGATTCAAAATCCGTTGCATCCACAATTATGGGGATTTAACTACGGATTGGGTGCCGATAAATTTCAAATGTTTACTTATTATGAGATAGGGGATCCATTAAATTATTTGAGCGTCCTCATTCCTTTTAAGTATTTACCAACCTTTTTCCAATTGATGGTCTTTCTTCGTCTTTTTTTAGTTGGGCTTTCTTTTATACTCTGGATTAGTCATTATTCAGTCTCCAATACTAGTATTTTGATAGGAACCTTTATTGTACTTACTAGTGCTTTTATTACCTATTCGGTGTTTGAAGAGCCTTTCTTTCTCAATGGGCTGATTGTTCTGCCGATACTAATTATGTCCGTAAACAGTGTGTTTATTTCTGGTAACATTAGATTTTTCGGCATAATGGTTTTTTTAACTTTGGTTAGTAATTTTTATTTAGCGTATATCAATTTGCTAGGTATGATTATATATGCAGTGCTCGCATATGTTTTCCATTATCGGAAAGTCAGGTTTGGTCGGTTATTTTTTAAATTCGTTCTTGGTGGAATTACCGGTGCGCTGATGGCCGGAATAGTTGTTGTGCCAGTTGTTCTAGCGTTAATGAATTCGCCAAGAATGGGGCAAAAGTTTGCAAATGGTTTATTTTTCTATCCGTTGCATCAATATTTAACACTACCTATGGACTTCATGGGCAGTGGACAAATGGACCCTTTTTCGGTGGCCTTGCCGGCAATTCCATTAGCAGTAATCTCGCTTATTTGGTGTTTGACACACTTTAATCAACATTAGTTTAAGGTCATTAATTGGCTTTATATAATTAGTCTAATTAGTTTGTTAATACCCGCCGCGGCCGCTATATTTAATGGGTTATCTTCGCCTTCGAACAAATGGATGTTACTATTGATTCCACTTTTTGGCTTGAGCACCACATTGATGGTCGATGATGCATCCAAAAAAGAGAATGTCTGGCTAAACCGATTGATTGGAAGAGGATTAGTTGTTTTTCTAATCGCGACGATGATTCCAATAATTCTATTGGGCGAGGGTAGCAATCTTCTTTTGAATTATGTTTATTTAAGCGTATATATTTTAATTTTGAGTCAATACAAAGGTAAGAATAACTCAAGCGTAAACAAGTTAATGCTCGCGCTGGTTTTTAGTAACGCAGCCGTGGGACTTTGGCAATCACAGATTTTGATCGGAAAACAGGCCCAAAACAGGTTGCCAAATTCTGCTGAAGCGATTAACTCGCTAATTGACAATCCCTTTAATGGCGCACACTTAGGTCATGATGAGCAATCGCGATTAAGTATGACGGCCGGCTATGCGACAGCAGATGTGTTAACACGAAAAAATTTTTTTGATCCATCGCAAAAAATGGTTAGTTTTTTTTCATCAATGCAGCAGAAAGAAGTTTTGAATTTTGCTAAAGACATGGGGGATACGATTACTGTGCCAAACGTTCAAGACTTTTATACTGATCAGAAGTCACGGCTGCAAAACTATTTGGGCGTTAAACATGTCCTTGGAAATGGAAATCCTGACGATAAGGTAGCACCGGGATATGTTTATTCTGGGACCAGCACGGCCGGGACCGATAGAAGAACTTTGATTTATACAACGCATGAGAATCTACCGGTTGCGTATTTTCAAACCAATGTAGTTCGATCCGCACAATATCGGCAATTATCCGCAACGGATAAGGAAGCTATGCTAAGTTCGCAAGCTAGCTTGGCCGACACACGTGGACTGACCGTGAAAAAGCCTGTAAAAGTTACACAGAATATTGACTTTCAGTTGCTAGATGCTGGAGGCAAAAAGGTCAATCCAAAGAAGTTCATGGTCAAAAATTCCCAGAAATATAGAATTAGTTTCAATCGACGGAAAATTAAGTTTTCTGACTATGAGCTACGTCTGGAGTTAAGTAATATTAAGCACACGTCACTCACCTTGGAACAAAAAATGAACCAGATTCAACCAAGTAATCCAAAATATGCAAAGAATTATGTGGGATTCACTACCACAAATGCTCTGTTTGATAAGGTTTCCTTGCTTCAAAATATTGTTAAAAATGACTGGCAACAATCAGGCTGGGAAATCACAGCTTCGGCTGGTGGTGATCACACCTCATCTTTGCTACAACCTGGAACAGATAACTTGAGTTATTATCAAACGATTACGGGCGGAGCACTGAATCTCGGATACTTTTCAAATCAGCCGGCACCAGTTCACATAATGTTTGGGAAAAACTTTGGCACTTGGCAGATGAAAATGAGGCTTGTGGCCATTCCAGTACGCTCAAAAGAATACCTCAAAACGGTTAAACAAGACCAACGTAATCGTGCTCAAAAATATCACGAAAGTGGCAACACC
>DMZB01000168.1 GCA_003482405.1 Lactobacillus sp.
AGATGGGTATAAGGGACAGCCTCAAACGGATTATCTAAGCGAGCCAGTGGCGAGTAGTAGCGTTTAATGAGCACAAAAATGGCGTCCGGTGTTTCACTGCCAACATAAGCACGATTAACACCGGACAGCGTCGTGAGTGCCATCGGCTGCGGATAATGTTGCTTAAGGACGGTCAGGGTGTCATCGACCAGTGCATGGGGAATTTCACTGGCAAATAACAGTGCATCACGTGCATGAACAATTGCACCGTTATCAGAAATGAAGTCCATATGCTGCCTAAACGGTTGAAACTGGTCCACTAGCCGTTGAAACTGAGAGCCACTGGCCGCGGCAAAATGAATGCCTTTTTGTTGTAAAACTTTGAATTGATGGGCAAAACGGTCACGATTATAATCATTGTCGTCATTGAGGAAGGTACCATCCATGTCGACAGCAATCAATTTAATGCTCATGAAAGAAACTCCTATTCAATAAGATATTGTAATATACAGTCTCAGCTCAAATACTGAGTGGCAATTTGCTTGTATACATCAATTAGATGCTCATAATCAGTCAAATCAACGTATTCATTAACACGGTGGGCAATATCCCAACGACCGGGGCCAAGTACAATGATTGGAAATTTGTTATCAGATTTTGTGTACTCAGAAGCATCGGTGGCCCCATGAATAACGGATAATTCGGCCGGCTTTCCGGTGACCTGTGTCATGGTGTCACTGGCAATTTTGACGAGATCTGACTGACGATCCGAAATAACGGGGAAGAAACTGAAATCAACGACCAACTTTAACTGAACACCGGGTTCTTGGTTTAATCGATCGATAATCTGTTGTAATCGATCAATGATTTTGGTGTTGTCAAATTCTGGAATCGGGCGAATGTTGCCCTCGAGGTGAGCTTGACCAGGAATAGAATTGACCTGATCGCCACCGTTGATCACTGTGACAGAATGGACAACAGGACCTAAAACGTCGCTAGTTGGTGCATCGTCAAAAGCGTGTGTTTCTTCATTAATAAACTTGACGAGGTTGGTGATGGCATTGACGCCTTTTTCTGGCATCGAGGAGTGCACTGATTTTCCAGTTGACTCAACTGAGTAGTCAATCGAACCATTGTGCGCAAAAATGATCTGGTCACTGGTTGGCTCACCAACGATCATTGCGTCAACGTGGTCGACATACCCCATTTTAGTTAACATACGTGAACCTGGCGCACCATATTCTTCGCCAACTGTCGCTAGAAACTGTAGTTTACCGGTTTTGGGCAAGCCTGCGTCGTGTAAATCAATGAGGGTCGTAACCATCGCAGCGAGTCCACTTTTCATATCGGCGGCGCCACGACCAAATAATTGGCCTTCTTCAATATGCGCAGCGAGTGGTGGGAAACGCCAGTCGTCTTTTTCGTTTGCTGCCACTGTGTCCTGGTGCCCAGTCAGCATCAAAGTTTTGCCCGGCTGTCCGGAATCGAGTTCTGCAAATAAGTTTGTTCGACCATCCTGGTAGGGGATTTTTTTGGCCTGGATACCATGTTGACTAAGTTCGGCAATAATCCGGTCAGACATCGCTTCCTCGTGACCATTTCGTGAATCGATCTTGATGAAATCTGTTAATAATGTTTGTGCTTTTGTTTCCGCCATAAAGTAACGAACCACCTTTCTGAACCAGTTAAATCATTTATAGCACTTCTCATGGTATAAGCGGGCTATTTTTGGTGAAAAATCTAAAATTAAAGCAAGACCAATTTTTGTTAAGACAGCAACTAGACGAAACTAAGTGGCAAAAACGCCCCGCTAAAACCTAGTTTTCATTCAGTTTCATGAGAATTGTGCAAACGGCTGTGACAAAGTATACCAATTCAACACGGGACTGATGTATCAAAGCCTGAGGGTCAAACCAATAATTCGATAAAATGAGAAAAAATAGCGATTCTAATCGTTTTGCCATAAAAGTATGGTTGTTAGAAAAAAGCCGGACAGGTATGGTACTAAACATAGACCAATTTCAAAAATCTTATTTCAATGGCCTATATACTTAGATTGAAAAGGTGATACCAATGGACGAAACAAGAATTAATCAGTTAGGCGTAGAACTTTATGCAGATGGTGCGGATATTAACCAAATGGTCGATGCGTATAAATCAGGCTTAGTGACCGGTTTTACCACAAACCCATCTTTGATGAAGGCAGCCGGTGTAACAGACTACATTGAATTTGCACATCAGGCAGTGGCAAGCATTCCAGATTTACCGATCTCATTTGAAGTGTTCAGCGATGATTTCGATGAGATGGAAGAAGAGGCACACATTATTAGCCATTTTGGCACGCATGTTTTTGTTAAGATTCCAGTGATGAACTCGCTGGGGGAATCAACCATTCCTTTGATCCACAAACTTTCACATGACGGTATTAAGGTTAACGCGACCGCAATCTTCACTGAGGACCAAGTCCGTGGCGTGCGTGACGCGATGGATGAGACGACCGGTGGAATAGTGTCTGTCTTCGCGGGACGGATTGCGGATACGGGCGTTGACCCGCGACCACTGATGTCGAAATATGCAGATATTGTGCACTTCAAGCCAAACTTGAAGCTGTTGTGGGCGAGCCAACGTGAAGTGTATAACATCATGCAGGCTGCGCAAACGCATACAGATATCATTACTTGCACGCCAGATTCATTAAAGAAGTTAACCTTGCTCGGCAAGCCGTTAGCAGAATATTCTTTAGATACTGTCAAACGCTTTAAAGCCGACAGTCAAGCACTTGGTTTTAAGATTTTAGCCAAATAATTTTTGGCGACGAGATAATTGAACACGACTAACACGACTAACATGACTAACACGAAACAGCACGACTATCGGGACTCTCTGGGAGGAGTTTCGATGGTCGTGCTATTTTTAGTGAACGCATAATTAATGCATTATTTTAATGCATTAATTATGCGAGACTATCACTGAGTGTTATCACACCCATTAGTCGTGAAGGGTTTGTTGTGCGGCCACATTCGCCGACCGTTTAATCAAATCCGTAAAGATACTCTTCATTGAAGGATCGTGTTTCTGCATGTTTTCGGGATGCCACTGAACCGTCAAAATTTGATCATTGTTCTCGGATTGAAGGGCTTCAATCACATTATCGTCTGCAGTCGCGATGACCCGCAATCCGGGTGCTGTGTCTTTAACTGCTTCGTGATGACGTGAGTTGACAAACGGTCTTGCGCCGAGCAGGTCATACAAAACGGAATCCGACACAACATTAATATGATGTGTCGGCAAATTGCCAGCAGCACGCTGAGAATGTTGGATATAGGCATCTTTATCGTACGAGAGGTCCTGATAGAGCGTGCCACCGAGCGCAACGTTGACGACTTGTTGCCCACGACAAATACCTAAAATGGCTTTGCCGGCTGCGATAGATTGTTTGACCAGTTCGATTTCAAATAAATCACGCTTACGGTACGTTTCGCCCAGCAACATATCCGGTTCCTCACCGTAAAGCGTGGGATCAACGTCAAATCCACCCAATAATAGTAGCCCATCAAATAAATCTAGGTAAGCGGGTACGTCGGCAGGATCGATGGTCGGGAAGATAACTGGAATGCCGCCGGCGCGGGTAATTGCCTGAATGACAGGCTGGGGTGCATAGGCCGCATTGCGTTGATTAATGATGTTCGTTGCTTCCGTAAAAGTATCTGCTGGTAATGCAATACGCGGTTTCATACGGGGTTGTCCTTTCTGGCTAATGGCTTCAACGGCTGTCACTAATAACGCCGTTAAAACTACCTCATTGTTTTCTAATAGTATACGCCTTCAAGCCTTAAAAATGTTCTGGAAAGTGCCGCTTGAGTTTGGCGGCTAACCGTGCCCGGTGTTTGTAGAGGGTTGGCCGCGAGACATTGAGAGTGGCCGCAACCTGTGTCAGCGTTAACTGGTCATCTAAAAGGAGGCTGAGTAACCGCTTTTCATGTGGTGTACAAAAAGCGTTCAAACGTGTGAATAAGTCATGATGTTCGGTATCTGTGATCAGTGATTCAGTCGTCGAGTACGCCGATACAACAAAATCGGTAAGTTCACTTTGATGGCTGAGACGGCGGGTATTGGCCCGTAGCCAGTCGAGCAATCGCCAGTACAGCCGCTGGTACGCATAACGGCGCAAGGTAGCTGCATCATACTGACCAAACTTGAGCAAATAGTCCTTAAAAACAGCCACGTAAATAAGGCGGCCTTCGGAAAGCGCATCCTCAAAATAAGCGTCCGTTTGGCGAACGTTCAGGCGTTTGAGCACGCCATATAGTACACGACTATTACTTGGATGAGTGACAAAAGCAAAGGCTTGTTGTGTCAACTGTGCCTCTGTCGACAATTGTGTTTGATTCATGGGTATGTTCCTAATGTGATCGATTACAGTTCAAACCTAACGAACTGGCGTCACGCTTTCTGAGTAGTGTGTGCCAAAGGCCTTTGACATTCAGCAGAATAGCGTGAGTGGCCTCGCAACACAATGAGGTGAATTTTTCAGGATGGTGACTGAATCCCTGAAACGAAAACGTTGTCAAACAATGGACTAGACCAATTGAGGATTATAAGAAAATTTTAATGTCGAAAGTTGCGGTTAATAAGGTCGTTAAACCGTTTTGGGGCCAGTGTTAAGACAAGTTTGACAGTCGCATATAAAGCGGTTTATTTTATTTGTGAAAATAATTTCTAAAAAAGTGTGGACAAATGTTCAGACGGCTTGATATACTGATGTCAGACAAATGAAAGGGGTTTCATAACATGACATTAACTGTTGCACAACTCGCAAAATACATGGATCACACGATGCTTAAACCAGAAGCAACCGCTGCGATGATCGACCAAACCATTGCGGAGGCACGA
>DMZB01000116.1 GCA_003482405.1 Lactobacillus sp.
CGGCACAAGAATACCGATTAGTTAAGAGTAAGGGGTAACCATTTTGTTGAGTTTAATTTGGGCGGAAGATCGCAATCATCTGATTGGTCGTAATGGACAGCTACCATGGCACTTACCAGCAGATGCGCGTTTTTTTCGGCAACAGACTACTGGTCATGCCGTGATTATGGGGAAACGCACATTCTTATCATTAGGCAAGCCGTTGCCGAAACGCAGAAATCTCGTGTTATCGTCGACTTTGCCGGAACAGCCAGGAATTTTATTGTTCCCGATGTTGGCAGAGTTAGCCAATTGGATTACGCATCATCCGGATGATCAACTGTTTGTTATCGGGGGTGTCCAGCTTTATCAGGAGTTGATGCCAATGGCTGACCGCTTATTGGTCACCAAAATTGATGCGGCCTTTGATGGCGATACTTTTATGCCAGCAATTAACATGGATAACTGGCAGATTCAATCTACAGAGACCCACAAGGCTGATGAAAAAAATCAGTGGCCATACACGTTTATGACGTATGTGCGCAAAAACAAGAACTAATTTGAAAAACACTTCTCAGTCCAGCAAAAACGGACCGGGAAGTGTTTTGATTTAGAACAGTAAGTTACGGTTTTAAATGACGACTACGCAAAGAAAAGAATTGAAAAATACATCAGTGCGGAGCCCAACATGACAAATAAGTGCCAAATGACGTGTCCAAACGGAATTTGTTTAAAACTATAGATAACCGCACCAACTGTAAAGGCGATGCCACCACTGACCAGCAACCAGAAGCCAGTTAACCCTAAACCGTGATAGAGCTGTGGAAAGGCAAATAGACACATCCAACCCATAATCACATAAATGACTGTGGAAACAATGTTGAACTTACCCAACCAGATCGACTTGTAGACGATTCCGGCAATTGCCATGACCCAGATAACACTGAGAATAACCCAGCCGCGAACACCACGAATCACGAGCAGGCTGTACGGTGTGTATGTGCCGGCGATGAGCAGATAGATAGCACTGTGGTCGAAGACTTGAAAGACATGTTTAGCCTTAGTAAAAACGAGGGCGTGAAAAAGCGTCGACGACAGGTAAAAAAGAATTAATATACTGCCGTAGATCGTGAAGGTCACAATCCGCAGTGACGACCCAGTGTGGACTGCTCGGATAATCAGGATAACAAGGCCGGCAATGGCCAGCCCAAAACCAATTCCGTGGGTGATGGCATTGAAAATTTCGTTAACGATGTTGTACGTACGTGAATGTTGTGGCTGCATGAGTTGCCCCTTTTTTGTTAGACACACTGACCGATGTTTGCGAAAGTGTAAATTCGCGAAAGAAACCCGCCGTTTTATGAAATTAAGGTCAAAGTTTGTTATACTTGTAGCACTTATTGATTCATGCTCTACATTGTAGCATGCTCATTTACGACAGTGCAGTGCAGATTTTAGAAAGCGTGGGATTTCGAGTTATGGCTAATGTAAAAATTGTAACTGACTCTTCAGCTGGGTTAACTGAGGAAGAAATTGAACAACACCACATTAATATTGTTCCACTGTCGGTTATGATTGATGGTACTGTGTACGTTGAACGGGAAACCATCACAAATGAACAGTTTATGGAAAAAATGGTAGCCGCAAAAACGTTACCTAAAACTAGTCAACCACCGCTTGGTAAGTTTGTGGACCTCTTTGACGAACTCGGTAAAGACGGTTCAGAAGTGGTCTGCATCACGATGATGGCGTCAATTTCCGGAACGGTTGATGCGGCTCGACAAGCCGCTCAATTGTCTAATACAACAGTAACGATTGTTGATTCCCAAACAACTGATCGGGGATTGGCTTTTCAGGTTCTCGCCGCTGCCGAAGCAGCCGAAAATGGTGCCACCTCTGAAGCGATTGTGGCTAAAACCATTGAGGTTCGCGATCATTCACGTCTATTCATGGGTGTAATCAAGCTCGATAACCTAGTGGCTGGCGGACGAATTAGTCGCGCCGTTGGGTTAGTGTCAAACTTACTGAACATTAAGATTGGCCTAGAAGTCATTGATGGCCAGATTGAAGTGACCACTAAGGGTCGCGGGATGAAGACCATCTCTAAATTCTTGGAAACAGCTTATTCAGAGATGCAAAAGGCCGGGCATATCGTGAGCGTCGGTATTTCGCATGCTGGTGCTCCAGAAACAGCTGAACAAATTGCTGACCGGGTTCGTGAACTCTTTCCAAATGTGCCGATCGTTGTCCGTCAGACAGTGCCAATTATTGCAACACATGCTGGACAAGGCGCGTTTGCTTTGATGTATTACACGGATTGATGACAGATAATATGTAGCTGTAAGGGTTTGAAATTTTTAAAGACTGAGTGCTTAGCATTGTTCAAACGTAGGTTAATGAAGTAAGTTGGTTGAGCCTGATTCCCGGTGGTTTCGGAAATTAGCCCTCAACCTTTTTATTAAGTTTCGGACAAATGATTGATTGTGAACGAAAATATAATTCACTGAGTGTGTACCATTAAGTTGCTCATGGATAGAAAGGCGCGTTGGATGAAACAGTTTAAATGGTGGATCAGAATATTGCTAGCAATTGCTGTTATTGTTGCCATGGTTGCAACGTGGTGGTTATTCCAAACCAGTCACGAGACCGGTCAGGCACCAACGCGTCAGCATGCCAGTCAAGCAGCGCCAAGCAAGGCCAAAAGAAAATCATCGTCAACAACCAAAAATAACAAGAGTAAAACCTCAAATTCTGGTAATAAAGAAAAGTCGGTTACTAAACGTAAAAAAGTAACGGTCGTGGCCCTGGGCGATTCATTAACGCAGGGGGTCGGTGACCAGACTAAACGCGGCGGTTATGTAGGCCAGATAAAAACGATGCTTGATAAAAAAGACCAGTTGAACGTCACGACTCATAACTATGGCAAGGCTGGTGACCGTTCTGACCAAATTTTGAAACGATTGAACCAATCATCAGCGATGCAAAAACAAGTCTCTAAGGCTGATGCAATTACCATGACGGTAGGTGGGAATGACTTGATGCAGGGTCTTCAATCTGCGACGTTGTCTGGTAAATCAACGGTGTCACAGATGGACAACGTTGTGACAGCTACCCAGCAGAAATATTTGGCCAAGTTGTTATCGCTTTTGACTACGGTTCGTAATTTAAATCCTGATGCACCGATTTTTTTATTTAGTATCTACAATCCGGTGTACGTTTACTTTGCCAATGTGGATCAGTTGAATACCTACATTACGGCGTTTAATCAAACGACCAAAGCAACCTCAGCCACAATCAGCAAGTTGTACTTTATGAATATTAATGAACGGCTATCGTTTGGCCAATACAATACGGCGACGAAACGTGCTAATTTGGCCGCCAAAGACGCTAAGGCCAACAATAATAATAGTTTTGATGGTCAAAATATTGAAAAAGCGTTAGTCGGTGGGTCGACTGGTGAACTAAACGATTATTTATCGCCAGTGGACCATTTTCACCCTAATCATTTAGGCTATAGTAAAATGACAGCAGTACTCTATAAAACAATGCAGTCACATCAATCGTGGTTGCCAAAGTCAAAGTAGTAATGATAATTTTTTAAAACCGATGTGATAGGGGGCCAATAATAAGATGCAGACAAGACAGCAAAACACGCCAACACACCAGCGAAATTGGTGGAAGGTTACCGCCTTAGTATTGATTGGCCTAATTGTCGCGGTTGGTCTGTGGATTGGTGTTGAGGCGACCAAGCCAATGCCTGAACCTGCGGAAGTCACCAAGCCGGTTCAACAATCTAATGCGACCTTTCAAGTTCAACTGAATACAAAGCAAGTGAACGCGCTGGCCGATTATTATATTAACAACACCAAACACAACAAATATAATTATCGTTTTGTGATCAATAAAAACGCGATGCTGTACGGGACAACCAAATTTTTGGGTGTTAAACTGACCTATGGTTTGATTATGGAGCCAACGGTGACCAAATCAGGGAATGTCAAATTACGGGCAACCAGGATGGCGATTGGTCGGCTTCAATTGCCGGTTCATTTTGTCATGGGGTTTGTAGCACGTCACTATAAGTTCCCCAAAGGTGTCAGTGCGAATGCTAAAACAGATACCGTTTTTCTAGATTTGCACAAGATGGGACCAAAACGATCGTTAGCGATCCGAGCTGAAACGTTGGATGTAAATAGCGGTACGTATATCTTTAAAGCAGGCATTCCTAAGAGCCAATTTGATAAAGAAGTGAAGTAATCAGGATTGTATTGAGGTCGTACAAGTGGCAATTTGCGACTAACAAGTAGGAGGAAGGGCAAACATGCGCCGTAGTTTTTATCAGTATTTAATGACTCAACGAAATCCGGAAAGTTACGAACCGGTAGCTCAATTGGCTAATAACGCATTTTTAGATCAAGCGTTTCCTAAACAGTCTCAAAATTTTGACGATGTTTCACGATACCTTGAACTAAATGGTAATTATGTTCAAAGCATGGATGTTTTCGACGAAGCTTGGCATATGTATCAAGATTCGGAATTGTAGTCCGGAAGAATTAATTAGTATGAATAGGGGTGTATCAACAAAAAATGTTGGTGCACCCTTGTTTTTTACCGATATTTTTGTGTTCATTAGATGAGTTGAACATAACGTTAATGGAAGTTTTGTTAACTTTTCTTTTCCGCTAATTGCCGGAAATGTTTAAAATAGAGGCGTTAACAAAAAACTCCCGGATTTAAAGTTGA
>DMZB01000110.1 GCA_003482405.1 Lactobacillus sp.
AAGGGCTGCACAAAATAAATACTGAATAAATGCTAGGTTTGTTGGAGATGCATGAAGTAGTGCAAATAACAAACTGCTGACTATTATCGAAGTCATAACTTTCTTTGACGTTGATTGATCCGCAAAAAGTAGTCTCATCAATATGCCTCGAAAAATCAGCTCCTCAATCACTGGTGCAATGAATATTGTCAGTAAGACCGCAAACACTGGTACTTGCCCAAACATTTGATTGAGATGCGTCTGATTTGCTGGAGTGCCGGTTGACTGCCTGGTTGGTGACATTACATATCTAAATCCGATATACAGCACTTCAAACAAGAACCATGTCATAACATACAGTGAAAACACTTTAACTGGATGGTTTGATGGCGCCCAATATCTTCGAACTGGTGGTAAACGTTTATATGTCCGATAACATAACCAAATAAATCCACACACTGCCAAGACACCAAACACAGCGACAGCGATCCACATCAACATTTTTGTACCTGAGGCTTTAGTGAACATAGAAAAGCCAATCAAACTAGGCAATTGGATAATTTGATATAGAAAAAATAATCCAATTAATAGTAATGTCTTCTTCAAAGCAGAACCAACCTGGGTCGAAAATTGCGTCGTACTTTCCATAAATTCACGTCCTTGTACAAATATTTCAATATTTTTATTATACTAAACAAATAGTTTTAGGCAATACTAAAATAAATGTAATCACAAGAACAGAAAAAACGCAGGTAATGGAAATAACTTCCGTTGCCTGCGTTTCAACTTCCAATTTTCAACATTCAATTACTTTATTTGCCGACGTTTGATTTCATCCAACTGCCGACTATAGATTTGATGGGGCGCGTCAACTTTACCATCCTGTTGTTCTAAAAATTCAGATGGAATTTCATGCTCAGATAGCACCCGCACAACACGCCGCATGTCACCCGTGAACCATTCAATATCGTCTTCAACATATGGCTGTGTACTTAAGCCAAACTCGTATACGCGCAACGGATTAATCACAACCAGCAACTTTTTCTTACCCGAATCGGTGATGCGATCAACGTGCCGCAACAATTTCTGTGGAGTCATTCTTTTCACCCTTTCTTCTAACCAGTTTAACAGACATTACAGTGAACTTTCTGTCATTTTGCTCGAAAATTCGAAAGACCAATACGCATTTTGTGACCGAATATCCCGTCAAACGAACCATTTGTCCGTAAACCCATGACAATCGTGTCAACACTGCGTATTCTTAAATCAAGAGAGGGGGGTGAAATCAATGAAAATTGAATTTGATATTCTCACAACTATTTTGGAACCGTTCATTACCATTCACGCTGCCAAGAAAACGCAACAGCTGGAGCAACTGGGAGACGAAATTCAACGATTAACCACTAATTTAACCCTAACAGGCTATCGTGAGGACACGCGGAAAGTACTCTCCGTCTTAGAAATCAACCGAATTCAGACAAATGGTAAACATGTTGTTTGCCAAACACTAGATGGTGCATTTGAATTACACCAACGCCTTTATGAACTCGCCGATACCCTACCGCATGATTTATTTATTCGTATATCAAACAGTGAAATCATCCGCATCGCATGGATCAAGGAATTTGCGCTAACACCCACAGGCATGTACAAGGTCATTCTCCGTGATGGCCAGCAAACGTACACGTCGCGGCGATATGCCCGTCAAATCAGAAAGGAGTTGCTCTCATGAAAAAAATCGTGCATTATCTTACTCAAGGTGCCACAATCGGCATTGCAGTCGGTTTCCTGATTAGTCTAGTCTTTTCATTTATTTATCAAAGTAAGGACTACGCCCCATCAGCACCGATCTTCATGGCTCACTTCTCGTCCTCAACAATTGCCACTGCAGTATCAGGTTTATTATGGGCACTAATTGGATGTGTTTTTGGAGTATCATCATTAGTGTTTGAACAAGATCAGTGGAGCATTACCAAACAGACGGTGGTCCACTTTCTAATCACTTATATTGGTTTCACGCCACTGGCCATTCTGTGCGGTTGGTTCCCACTGAATTTCTTCTGGCTACTCTTTTTCACCATTACCTTCATCATCATTTATGTGATTATTTGGGCCATCTCTATGATTAGTGCACGAAGAGAAATTCAAGCCTTCAACGCCAAGTTACACGAATAATGTTTTTGGTCCAGAATGCAATTTAAAAATCTAATGACATCCGGAGTTCACCACAGTATGCAAAATATTGATTTAACCAACATCGTTCTCGCGATTTTCGTTTTATACCTCGTGTTGAAACGTCAACTGTCGCCTAGACGGATTCAACTTAATTTAAATGTTTATTTGTTCCTGATTTTATTTGGCGCCGCCTCAGTTGGCGATGCAATTATGCACAATCAATTAGTCGTCACCTCTGGAATTTGGCTCTTTGTGCTAGGAGCGCTAATCAGTGCCGTGCTGTTTGGTTACCTTCGGACACTTTCCTATCAACTATGGGTTGCCGACGATGGTTCCGTCATGCGGCAAGGAACGTGGCTAACTATCGTACTATGGATTGTCGGTTTACTCATTCATGGCGTTGCAGACCTAGCTTGGCATGGAAGTAATGCAACAATCTTGCTATATCTCGGTGTCACCCTATTAGTTCAACGAGGATTCGTTTGGCTTCGTGCAAAACGACTCTATCCTGAAGCCACGGCGAAAACGGCTGCCATGCATGAGCAACGCCACGAGGATCATAATCAGCGTCACATCGAACGGGAAGAACGACGACAACAACGGCATGAGGATCATGCATCACGCCACCATAGATAGATTAGCTTAGAATGGCTTAAATTCATAAAAACGCTCTTAATTATTGACCATTTAAAACTGGTATTGCCCAGTCCAAAACGTCAAATTTAAGAGCGTTTTTTTAATCTCAAAACTTGCTAATGTTGCAGTCACCGTGTTTCACATGAAACATTTTAAAAATCAATCAAATGATGCTTTACCGCGTACCGTACCAAATCCACATGAGCATGAATGTCCAATTTACGCATAATGTTTGCTTTATGTGCTTCAACCGTCTTTGTCGAAATAAACAGTTTGCCAGCAATTTCCTTATTTGAATAGCCTAAAGCAACTAATGGCAACACTTCTCGTTCACGGTTTGACAGTCCTTGATAACTCCGTAACTCCACATCTGTATCATCGGGATTAATTTCATCTAGGTCACGAGTTGTCATTAAAATACTGTGATCAAGATACTTTTTACCGTTCATAATCGCGTTCAGTGCGTTGACAACCTCACTGTCAGGCGAACTTTTAAGCACATAGGCCATCGCACCGTTTTTGATTGCCTGAGTGATATAGACGCGTTCATCATGCATGGAAAGAATCACAATTTTGGTTCGTGGATAAGAATCATGCAGTCGCTTGGTGGTTACTAATCCGTTTTCACCAGGCGGCATGCTTAAATCCATGATCAAAATATCAATATCTCCTTCTTCAACGCGTAATGATGCCTCTGTACCAGTGGTCGCCTCACCAACTACCTTCAGACCGGGCTGCTGACCGATTAAATATTTCAATCCGGAGCGTACCACCGCGTGATCATCAGCAATTAAAACCCTAAGCATCCGGAAGACTTCCTTCCATAACTTTTACCGGAAACTTGACTGTTATTGTTGTCCCAACACCAATCTTAGATTCAATTTCAAAAACGCCGTTTAATGACTCAATTCGATCGGCCATGTCATGAAGGCCTAACGAGTGCCCGTTAAAGGACTGATGCTCAGTGACATTAAATCCGACACCATTGTCAACGATTTGAAGGGAGACATGATTCTGATGTTCAACCAGCAGTAACAAAACCTCAGTGGCATCAGCATGTTTCAGCACGTTATTAATTGCTTCCTGAGCGATTCGATACAGTGTGTTCTGAACGGTTGGCGTTAAGTTTTGACCCTTGGCATTCCCAGCCACACTAATTTTAACGCCCGTAGCCGTTTCAATCCGTTCAGCCAAAGTTTTAAGTGCTTCAACTAAACCAAACGTATCTAGCACTGAAGGTCTTACATTGAGTGCCATGTCCTTAACTTCTCGCAAAGTGTCACGCAATTGTGCTTCGATAACTGACGTTTGTTTGTGCATTGTTTCGGCGCAATCGCACGGCTCATTTAATTTACGAACGCCCATAATGGCCGCGTAAACACCTTGCGCAATGCTATCATGCAAGTCTGCCGAGATTGTCCGGCGCGTCTCTTCTTGTGCATCATTAATGGCACAATTTTGTTTCAAACGATCAGCAACAACATTAATTCGACCAATCGCACCATAGTTTTTAAGTGTTAAAGAAAAAGTGTTTGATTGCTTGTCCAACATCGTGTAAGTCATATAATAATTTTTCAACGGACTGTCGGTACATTGAGACAGCACGGGCATCGATACATCTGTCATCGTATTCATTACCTGACAGTGCGGACAACAGCCTGTTGACTTTGATTGACGCTTCAAAGTGGCTTGCGCGATTTCAGCCAAATATTGTGGTGAAAAGTTCAATTCTGTTTCTAATGACTGTGCTAAATCATTGCTTTCAATCAATTCATCATTTTGAAAAATAAGAATTGCGACTGGTGCTTGCTTAAAATACTGATTAATTAACTCATTTTTATGAGACACAAAATAACCCCCTCATAACACTAAACGACTGTCACTGTGTCCGACAAACTCACACACTAACTAAAATCGCTCAAGAGGAGAGGGCTGAACTCCGGCAAAACATAAACCTTTTGATTAGAATAGCTCATCATTTCACAATTAGATAAACTATAATCCCCGAGCACGACTACGAAATCAGTAGTCATATTGATATCCATTAGCTTAACATATTCAATCGTGTTGTAAACGGTTACACATAACATTTTTATCCCGTTTTTTTGATTGTGTGCATTTAAATTGCCTTCTTTAATCACGTACAGCCCAAGTGTTGTACCATTTTTCTGAAATGGTACGAAATAAAAAAACATTTCTCATCGAAGCAATCTTTCAGCCGATAAGAAATGTTGATTTCATTTGAATTACTCAGCACACTGCTGTTTAAATTGACACTTTAAGGCCGCAAGTTTAACTTGCACCACTTCGTTTTGATTAATCCTTGCAAACGCAAGTGTATCTTCGAGCAATTGCTGGATTTCGTTTGGATCGTGACGTAAGTTAATCGCATTTTGTGCGGCCAAAAATTTGATTCGCGGTAAATAGTACGTCACGTGTTCGCCACAACAGATTTTTAATCCTGCTTCAATTAGCCAATTGCTACGACGATAATTTTCCTGCCCAGCATAGAATTCCGCCGTAAAGAAGATCAGTGTTAGAATTCGCAGGTAATACTGATTTTTATCATCGTAAACTTCCCCGCTTTGAATCTCTTTGACATACTGATACACCTTGTCAAAATAGAAACTCGCCTGTGTTAACTGTTGATGACGGGCGTACATAATCCCAGATCCAAGAAAGGCCAGTTGTGTAAAAATCGTTTGATGTTTTTCATCCAGATCATTTAAAATTCGTGAAAAATCAAACAAAATATCGTCAGGCTGTCGGTTGATAAGTGCATTTACCATGCCTCGCAAATAGCAGAGTTGCATTTGACTATTTAGGGCGTCAATTTGCCGTTCGTCAACCTTCGTCAATCGTTTGAGCACACCCTGATAGTCTTCCACCATCAGTTCACGTTCAATATCATTTAGTTCAGTCTGTAGCGTTGCTGCAGACGATTGGTCCTGGTATAAGTCATCCACCGTCAGTCCCAAACGCACACAGAGTTTACTCAAAATAGAAAGTGCCGGCACCCGGCGATTGCTTTCAAACTTACTAAGGGTCGCTTGCGTGCAAATTCCTTGGCAGAGCTTTACTTGTGAAATTTTAAGGGCTTTCCGCCGCTGAACAAACACTTGAGTTTCCATTTTGTCGCCTTTCTGTGTTGAGTAGGAACTGAATGTAATGGGAAGCATTGTTTAGGAACAAGGACGCGCTCCGGCTACAGAGCCATAACGCGCTCGCACCCCCAAGAGCCTCCACATAACCCGAAGCTAAAGTATTCGGAAAACCGCCGAATTCTTCACCTCTCGTGACCTGCTCTGTAGCCATAACGCGCTCGCAAACTCAGAAATCTGTGCATAAGCTGGAAGTCAAATCATCCGGAAAACCACCGAATGTTTCGCCTTCCTTCTTATTGCTCGATTTCTACCGAGTTTACTCACGCTCAAATTTTATTCATGAATTCCCAGCGCTACCTTGGCGTAACGGGTCATCATACCCATGTTCCACGCGGGCTCCCACACCAAATGGATGTCGCAATCTGTGACGCCGTCCACCGACGTGGCTGCCTCCGTGATCGCGTCATCTAACATGTTGCCGAGGGGGCAGCCCATCGTCGTTAAGGTCATCGCGATATCACAATGCCCATCCACGACAGTCACGTTATAGATCAGGCCCAAATTGACCATGTCGATTCCTAGTTCAGGATCGATCACTTCAGCCAAAGCTGTCATCACGGCCGTTTCAGTCTCTGACAGTGCGTTTGCTTCTCTTAACATCACGCATTCCTCACCTTTCTAATTTACCGGTTAACAAATTATTATCCGATCGAGCCTTCCATTTCAAAACTAATTAACCGGTTTAGTTCTACGGCATATTCCATTGGCAGTTCCTTCGTAAATGGCTCCACAAAGCCCATAACGATCATTTCAGTAGCCTTTGCCTCAGAAATTCCACGGCTCATCAAGTAGTACAATTGTTCCTCAGAAATCTTAGAAACCTTCGCTTCGTGCTCCATTGACACGTTAGCATTATTGATTTCGTTATACGGAATGGTATCTGATTTTGATTGATCATCCATGATAATCGTGTC
>DMZB01000319.1 GCA_003482405.1 Lactobacillus sp.
TACCACGATAGAACGATGGTAAAAACAACAAGGACTACATCCAAAAAGCCATGGATGAGTCCCGCGTTTTGTTTTGACGTTGCATACCGTGTTTAACTCATAAAAATTGCGAACCCTTGTGCAACGATGGCTAACAACGTAAAGTACACGGCTTTAGGAGAAAAGATCGGCAGTTCAAACGAATTCGTCAGTCCCTGAGCTCGGCTTTGGCACAAAATAATCAATAAATATAGAATAACTGGCAATCCCGCAGTTGTTACTGGAACAGCATACGTATATGTCTTCACGAAAAAACTAATTGGGATCAGAAGTCCTGACATGTTTCAAACCTCACTCTGTTGTTCTGTGCTTTGTACGTACATTCTTGAACAACTGCCAAGAGTAGACGACAAACGCGCCAACAAAAAGCCCTACGACCCCAGCAAAAACCGTTAATTTTTTAGTGCTTGGTGCAGTATCGCTTGAAACACTGTTGTCTTTAGAAGGTGCCAACAAAATGATTCGCCCAGCTGGTGAAATGTATTTCGGTAATTCCTTCTTAGCCGTGCGAGCAGCAGTGTCGGCCAACTTTTCAGCAACACGTTTGTTGCTACTTTGAGCTGAAATTTTCATCCATGCTGCATCGGGCTGTGTGGCAACATTCAATTTGTCTGGTAACGACTTCGCAGAGTATTTGTAGCCATGCACATGTTTCATCTGCGAGTTGATTTTATCTGTCACGACAGGATCAGTCACGACATTTGAATATGTATTGATTAACGCAATGTCTGCCTGCGTTTGTGTGTAAGCATCATCCTTAAGCTTAGCATGCGAGATGATGAGACTTCTATGAGCGGTGTACGTCGTTGTCACTTGGCGTTGCGCATATAGATGACCAGCGATACCAAAAACAATTCCAAAAGCTAAGATAATTAACCCTTTTTTTACGATAAACGTGCCCATATCTTTAAGCGAAATTTGATGTTTCAATGTGGCATCCTCCAAAATGATTCACAATTCTTCAAACTAATCTCAGGCTTACTTTAATAAGCACCTTCTGATTTGAAAATGGTAACAATGTTACGGACCAGTATTTTAGCGTCAGACCAAAATGATGCTTGTTCAACGTATGACAGTTCTAACTCACAACGTTCCGGATAACCGATGTTTGAGCGCCCAGAAGCCTGCCACAACCCCATCGCACCCGGTTTAACCGATAAAAAGATTGACTTTCGATCACCATATTCAGCTAACTCCTCCTGAACGATGGGCCGTGGACCAATGAGACTCATGTCCCCCTTTAAAATGTTAACAAACTGAGGTAACTCATCGATAGAAGTCTTTCGAAGCCATCGACCAAAACTGGTGATTCTCGGATCCTGTTCTGGCTCCAACTTATAATTGTTTTTGACATACAAAGCGTACAATGCTTTGTTTTCGTGCAATTTTTGATCTGCGTTTACGACCATCGAACGAAACTTTAAAATGTTAAAAAGGCGACCATTTAAACCGACCCGTTGCTGCCGATAAATAACGGGTCCGCGATTTTGACCAAATTGATACATTAAAAAGACGGTTAAAAAAATCGGGCTCAAAACAATTAAGGCGATGCTTGATAAGAGCACATCAAACACGCGTTTAAAGAACAAATACAACAGAGACTGTTTCTTCATTATCAAAAAAATCCTCACGCCTAATTTTATTAAGCAAATTTATCACATGAAAATTGACTGTTGAAAGCATATCATGAATAAAAAAAACGAACAAGTTTTCATAAGTGACAATACTAAAAATTAAACTATGCTTTCCATATTAGGTACTCATAGCCTTGTGTTATGGTCATTTTTCTGGCATTATTTATCGAGTTCAGATAAATAATTCTGCATTGCGTAGAATGACGACTGCTCGCATAATAAACTGTGCAACGCATTTTATTTCATATAACGTGAAGGAGAGCAAACTGTGAAAGCTATAAAAAATTTCTTTTATAATGCGTCATACCAATTGCTTTTGCTGTTGGTTCCCCTCATCACCCAACCATACGTATCACGTATCCTTGAACCTGTTGGAAACGGGATTTACACCAGTACATATAATACTATGCAGTATTTCATCCTGATTGGTGATCTGGGTATATCTGTCTATGCCAATCGAGAAATTGCTTACCATCGTGATGATTTGGAAGCTCGTTCCAGAATTTTTTGGGAAATTGAACTCCTTCAACTGATTACAACCTCCGCCTCGGCAATTTTATTTTTTGGATTCATCGGCATCGACCATCAAAACTTCAAAATTCAAATGATTCAGTTACTTTGGTTAGCTGCTGCCGGAATTGATATTTCTTGGTACTTTATGGCGCTGGAAGACTTTGGCAAAACCGTTCTTAGAAACACGCTAGTCAAATTAATTTCAGTGTCGTTGATCTTTTTACTCGTCAAATCCCCTGCTGACCTTTGGAAATACACAGTGATTCAAGGAGCCGCACAGCTTATCGGCGCTCTCACCTTGTGGCCATATTTGAAAGAAACACTTGTCCACGTTAAGTTTTCTTCATTAAATGTTTTTCATCACTTGAAACCATCACTCGTGCTTTTCGTCCCTAATATTGCAATTCAAGTTTATTCTGTTGTTAATAAATCAATGCTGCAGTTCATGGTATCTAAAACTGCTGTCGCCTACTTTACATTTGGTGATAATTTAGTTAAAACTGTGCTGGCGATTGTCACCGCCACGGGCTCCGTAATGTTGCCCAGAATTGCAGCCCGTTTTGCTCACGGCGATTTGAAAGCTGTTCATGAAAGTTTGTATCGTAACATGAATTTCGTGGCGTCAATTTCCTTTCCTCTTATGTTCGGACTCGCTGCCATGGGTGAACGTTTCGCCCCTAAATTTTTTGGACCAAAATACATTCTTTCCGGCCAAGTAATTACTGCGGAAGCGCCCATCATCATTTTGATTGCATGGAGTACCGTTATTGGT
>DMZB01000063.1 GCA_003482405.1 Lactobacillus sp.
CATCCACGGACTGACCTTGAATATGGTCGTACTCCTGACTCAATAGATCAATCGCTTCCTTGATGGTTTGAAACAGAATATAAACAGTGTCTGCACTACTATCAATGGCACTTGCACTCGGATCAAAGCTCGCTGCTAGGCGTGTTAATTGCCGTGTGGCGAAGGTCGCTGTTTTATCTTTTCGCAGATTCATTTTCGCTTGATCTTGAACGGCATGGCTGGCATCCAAATCATCAGATCCTTGTTGGCTACGTGCGACTTGCGCACTAAAACTATCAGAGTCACTCAAATGTTGTATTGCAGTCGTCTGCATCAATAGTTTTTCAAACGCTGGAATTGCCTTTTGTGTCAGCATTTTGTGTAAAAGCGCCGCCGCCTCGCTACCATGATTAAATGACAGATCGTTAGCCAATTCACTGAGGTCTTCATCCAGTTTATGCATCCCCTTCATCACATCATCGTAAGCGGTCAACAAATGCGTAAAATCGTTGTAGAGTTGTGTTGTCGAAGTCTCATAATCTCTACGCACCAGCTTTTGAACCATTTGGCAGTACTCGTCGATGCGACTAATGTTAACGGCCACCGTACTTTCCGCATCCAACACTTTCTGCATTGCTGTCCAATATTCAATCCCACCACTGGTGATTTTGTAAGTCCACGACTGTTGAATACTTGTACCACCATTATGCAAATGAATGCGGATTTTTCGTGGCGACGACTCAACTAAGTTTGCTTGGTCACCGAGCACCTCGAGCACTCGACGCAATATGGCATCCGTCATTGGTTTTTCATCAAGTTCCAGATAAACATTATTATACCTGCGCAACAAATAACCCAGCGTCATCGCTTCACTGGCGTTGGAACCTTCCTGGTATAAAATGGTTAATACAACCCAACCGGCAAGCGGATGGGCAGCACTCAAACCTAAGTTACTCGCGGTTAACAGACCTCGTAGTTCTGCTGAAAATGGTTCTGCCAAGTCGATATTCTCCTTTGGTTGTATGGACGCGAAATTTATAGGTGACAATGAACCAGTACGTCTAGAAATGTAAATTCGTCAGATTCTTTGCATAGCAAATCACTCTTCAATTTGTCGAATCAACTTACTGTATTCTTGTCTACCGTTGACAACTCGATAAACAATAACAAAATTATCTTCAATTCGATAAATTGCAGCATATTCTCCACTTATTACCATTCGATAATTTTGATCGGCTAACCATTGTTCTGATAGCAACGCCCCAGACTTTGGAAAACTTGAAAGTTGTCTAATGCGATGTTCAATGCCACGAAGCACCTTAGCAGCAACCGCACTAGAAAAAAAACTTTCATAATATAATTTAATCATTGCTAGATCTTCAAATGCATCTCGTGTCAACTGCAATTGAAAATCATTCATCCTGCAACCCATCCATAACTTGTTCCATCGCTTCATCAAGCGACATCGTTTCACCATTGATTTTCTGTTGTTCAGCATGAAGAAGCTTCGTTCTCAATTTTAGTGCCTGCTCTCTCCGTTCATATTCATCAAGACTCATTATTACTGTATCCCCTTCGCCATTTTTTGTGATAAAAATCGGTTCACCAGTTTTCTTCGCCAAGTCTGAGAATTCGTTGTAATTATTTCTTAACGCCGTTGATGACTTAATAATCATTATTAATGCCTCCATATTTATTATGGCATTATTATAACGTAATTCTACAAGAATTCCTGGTTTAAAGTATTACAGCATACATTATTGACTTCGTTTATCGCCCCACTTTCATCTGTTGGACAAGACTACACCAATAACATACGCAACAAACGCCTCTTTTGTTCGAAAAAAAACCGCCTAACCAAAATTAGTCAGACAGCACTAAACTTAACTTCTCAAATCAACCTCGATGACATCAAACAAGCCTATGTTTCTTGCACATTGCGCTTCACCTCACGATGGGGTTGAGCCCCATCTTCGCTTGAATCTACATTTTCTGAGTTATCCCGTAACACGTTGTCATGCGCTGCTAATCCTTCGTATACATCGTCAGTCAGCGGACGTTTCTTCAGTTTCATGACACGATAGAGATGGAAAAGTAACACACCGACGTTTGCTAATAATGCTAAGGCACTCACCGTCATCAATGCCGCTGACGAATGACTACTCTGCACGGAAAACGGCGAATCTGTGACAAATGCCGGCACGCTCATCGTGAACATCATCCAAAAGGCCAATGTTTGTGCACGCGCCTGTAGCCAACTGCCCTTCTTGATGAAAAATGCGGCTAACGTGCAGGAAATCAGCAATGCGGCACCTGCGTAAAATGAATGGTCACCGACACAGTTATAAACGTACGCAAAGTTCCACAGGTCGTATGCGATGATCCACGGCCAAATTTGGTCTGGCCAGATCATGTCCTTTTGTTTATCTTTACTGATAATGATGCCGAACCAACCGGTAATCGTGATGATATTAATAATCCCGGCAATGCCATTCATCACGTTCCACGCGCCACCATTCATGAACACGCCGTCAATTTCGCCGTGCATCCCTGCAACTTGGAAATCACGAATCACGGCTTCCATAATGTTGATCGCCAGAATGGCCGGTGGAAACACCAGAAACCACTTATTCTTTTGCAGTTTGGGAATAAACCGCAACGCCATAAAGCCCAAACAACCAGCTAATGCAGAATAAACTTTGACCCAGTGGAACCAGGTCCCTGTGCTGCTACCGGAACCTGCTGTGGTCGGCCATACAAAGAACGTTAAAATAATTGGCACACCGACAAAAAGTGCTAACGCAACCCACTTGTTTGCTCGTGCTGCCTCATTTAACAACATTAATGCCGCAATCACGACTATCCACACGAGCCAATCAATACCGCTAATGGACTGAAATAAGAACATGTTACTCACCCCGCCTCTCGCAATGTTTGTTACAACCACATTGTAAGCGCTGCCAAAAGAGACGACTATGGACAATCCATGTCGAGTGTCCAAACTTATTGATTATGTTTGATCACATGACTGATTGTGCCCCGTAACATGCGTTCCATACGTTGGCGAAACACCGCGTGCGATTCAGTTAATCCGTTCACCAACCACTGAATGACTTGAATGCTAAGCGCCCATCCGTAAAAGTTGCCAATTTCCTGCCGCAACTGTTTCGGGCATTGGGGTGCCAGATCGTTGATCACGCCAGTCACCATTGCAAACGCAACCTGATACAAGAAGTGATCTAACACGTCGCGACTGAGCGAACGAAATGTGTTCAAACAGAATTTGCGATTGTCCTCTATATAGCTGAGTAATAGGTCCAATCCTTCAGCCCACTGATCCCGTCTCGTGTACACCATCAACGGCTGCACAATTTCGGCATCATAGATCCATGCCAACAGGGCATTAATATCCTGAAAGTGATAGTAAAACGTGTTCCGTGCCACTGCGGCTTCAGCAACCAGTTGATTGATCGTGATATGGTCAACAGGCTGTGTCAACATCATCTGTTTGAGTGCTTGCGCGAGCTGCTCCTTCGTATTCATGACGGCGTGCATCTCCTTTAGACTATTGTCGCAAAGTTCAAGGTACTTCGCCATGTCTCTTCTAAAAAATGAAGAATCTTCAAAACTCGCTTGCCAAAAATAGTCTAAGAATACACAAGCTTTATCTACTCACGAGTATGCCAGTCATGACAATCTCCACTTTTTTATCAGTATGTATTCGTGTATTTGAAAATCAGTAGACAAATCACAAAAAAAGACTTCCAATTAGAGGAAGTCCCAAGTTTCAATCTTCTTATTAGCCATCAGTCACGATGACTGGCGTACGCGCATAGAAACACACATACCAAAAATGCAACCCTTGCAGTCTCAAAAGAGGCGTGCGCGTGGCCAAAACAAAGTATGTTATGCTTCAACCACATACATATGCTATCATTTTTTCAACATAAGCTCAATATTTCTCTATCGGGATTACATCAAATTGTTAGTCTTTCTGTGCTGCTAAAGCCTCTTTTAGTTGTCTATTTTCGTCATTTATTTTGGTCAGATTAGTCTTTAACACTTCTATTGATTTTTGCAATCCAGCGTTGACCTTGTTTAAATGATCCACCTGATCTGTAATCGTAGCAAAATACAAATGTGCACCCTTTTTAAAAATTTCTTCGCGTACTGTTGCATTCACGCGCGTTTTCATTTTGGAAATAATTCTTTTGTCTGAAATTATTCGCATATCTTCAAATTTAAGCAAACTATTTCTCGAAACACCATCTTGCGGCGCTAATGCCATATGATATTTTGTTTCGTGATCTGTCGCATTCATATCAGATGTCATTGGAACAATAAGTAACCGTCCATGTCCTTCGGATCCAGAAAGCTTACGGATCACTACCGCAGGATGAGGATAGGAAAACTCGGGGTTAAAATTACCAAACAATTCTACTAGAACAATATCCCCTGATTTAAAATCATAATTCGTATACTGAAAGCGACCGCCATTTTTGTCCTTAACATAACGCTCCCATCCCTCAAGCCATCGAATGGCATAAAACATATCCTTATCCAATAAGAATTTGTCAATATCTAGTAAACTTTTCGATACTAAAAAACTAAAATCAGAATCACTGGTTGTCTTATTATTTCTGTATTGATCCTTTTTAACCGAGTCGTTCAAGTCCGCTGTGTAATTGCTCAAGTTACGATTCATGGTTGCCTACCCTCAATTAATTTATTAAGTATTATGTCGTATATCTAAAAATAGATCATTAAATGATCACAGCTTTCATGGTAGGACACACCTATTAATTTGGCATAGTCTTCAATTTAACAGGTTAGTAGCCAACTTCAAAAATCTGCTAAATCCAAGCAACCAATAATTTTATATTTTTCATTGTATACAAAAACCGCCGATCCCATGACAAACGTCATGAAGTGCAACAAAAAAGT
>DMZB01000270.1 GCA_003482405.1 Lactobacillus sp.
CACCTGTGTCGGGGTGGCTACCTGACCAGATTTCTGATCATCATCACCAATGGCGGAATCTTCAGTGCTGACGGCATTTTCGTCGTCATGTTTAAAGACTTGTTTCAACCGCTGCTGCAAGGTGGTCTGCCGATTAGCCGATTTATTGGCTGCCGCTTCGGCAAAGGACTGTGCATCCCCAACAAGAATCAGCCACTGTTGCGCACGGGTCACGGCCGTATAAAGTAAATTACGCTGCAACATCCGTCTAAATTGCGGGACCAGCGGTAAAATCACCAGTTTGAACTGGGAGCCCTGTGCTTTATGAATCGAAACACAGTAGGCCAGTGTGATTCGATCAAACTGTGCGCGACCATACGTGACTTCCGTCTGATCAAACGCAATGGTCAGTTTGTCCACCTTATCTTCATTATGTTTATCAGTTGCTAAATCAATACCAACAATTTCGCCCATGTCCCCATTAAAGACGTTGTTTTCGGGGCTGTTGACTAAGTGCAACACCTTGTCGCCAATCCGAAAATGTTCATTGTGGGCTTCAATTTCCTTGGTCCGCGCACTCGTCTTGGGATT
Organism: Lactobacillus sp.; assembly: GCA_003482405.1. GTDB lineage: Bacteria > Bacillota > Bacilli > Lactobacillales > Lactobacillaceae > Furfurilactobacillus. The sequence continues at coordinate 571 of DMZB01000270.1, forward strand.
CAACGTGTCTTGCAGCGCACTGTTTAAGGCATTGATACCAGCCGCACCACGATACATCGGCGCCAAAACCTGAATGTCCGTTTTCGCAAAGCCGCGTGCTTTAGCCCGGGCGACCACCTGATTCACAAGTGGCACCACCTGATAAGGCCGGGCGGCAAAAAAGCTTCGATCCGCCTGATTCACGGTAAAGTCCTGAGGTAACTGCCCCTGTTTAATGGCATGAGCCAGCGGAATAATCGAAGAATCGTCGTCCTGCCGATAAATCGTGGTCAATTCCGTCGACGGCAGACACTTTGACTTGAGCAGGTCGGCAAAAATCTGGCCTGGACCAACAGATGGCAACTGATCCTGATCACCCACCAAAATAACTTGCATGTGGTTAGGTACCGCTTGAATCAGCGTTCGGAATAAGAAAGCATCCACCATCGACATTTCGTCAACGATCAGCAACCCGCCTTCAAGATCTTTATCAGAGGATTGGGTCGCCTCGTCTTCGCGGCCGGTTAATCCCAACAGCCGGTGAATGGTGCTGGCTGGTAGATCCGTCACTTCACTCATGCGTTTGGCTGCCCGGCCTGTTGGTGCAGCCAGTAAAATGGGAAAAGTCCCTTCTTCGTATTCGTTGATGTCTAACGACAACTCATGAATGTGTGCAAATAAAGCCACCAGACCGTTGATAATGGTCGTTTTACCGGTTCCTGGACCGCCAGTGAGTAAATACACCGGCGAACTAATTGCGGCGGTTAACGCGCTTTTTTGAGCGTCATCGTAAGTAATGCCAAGTTGCTTCTCAACTAGCCGAACCTCGTGTTCGAGATCCACATCATCTGGCAGTAGACGGTCACGTTGCTGTTCCAGCCGGAGCAAATGCTCAGCACTATCCCATTCGGTGTCATATAAAGACTTCAAATACACTTGTTGCCCGTTACCCACAATTAATTGATCCTTAGCCATGGCGATCAGCTGATCGGCCAGTGCATCCGGTGTAATTTGAACATTTCGTGCAGACTCCAGTAACGCCGTCGCGTCGTGAAGTAGCGGTTGTAACTGAGCAAACGTATTCCCCGACGCAAAACAGATGTCACTGATCGTCTCCAACAACGCTGCCCGCAAACGTCCCGGCGCATCTGCGTCAAACCCCAACTGTTCAGCGATCTGGTCGGCCCGTTTGAAACTCACACCATTGATATCCTCGACTAATTGGTAAGGATTCTCCTGAATGACGTGCAGCGTGTCCTGCTTGTATTTTTCGTAAATTGTGCTGGCCAATTGACTGCCAAAGCCAAAACCATTGAGACCAATAATAATCTGTTCGGTGCCATGATTTTCCGTCAGCACCTTGATTAGCTGGTCGGCAACTGACTTTTTTAAGCCGATTGGATTTAAGACATCTGGATTTTTAACCACTTTATCAATGACGCCGGTGCCTAAAGTTTCAACGATCCGTTCAGCCGTTTTCTTCCCTAGGCCCGGAAATTGATCGCCTGACAAATATTTAACCAGCCCCGTTTTAGACGTAGGCGTTTCGTTATCATAATTGCTAGCGTTGAACTGCTTGCCATACTTTGGGTGGTCGATCACCTTGCCAATAAAACGGTACGTGCCCTCTTCAGCCACATCACCAAAGGAACCCGTGACCACAATTTCATCCTCGACCCAGTCCAAGTCGGTCTGGTCCACATGAACCAACAAAACTTTGTAAAACGAATCTGAACTGCTAAAAAAAATGGCGGCGACCTTGCCCACCACGTAATTGGGTTGAAAACTGGTGTTGTCATCAAACAATGACATTGACTCAGCCATTTCCGGTTACCTCCACTTCTTAATATTTATTAACACGAACAAACACTATTTGGCTGACGATCCGCCATCCTGATGGCGTTTGTTGACCAGCGTCGCAATGTCATTAACGCGCTGCTGACTGCGTTTGACAAAGTCTGGATCCAGGCGTTTGGCGGCCGTCATAAATGGATTAGCGTCTTCGTCTAAAGCCATGGCCGTCAATCCGCGACTGAAGTTGACTGGTCCGCTGTTTTTATCTGCCGCCAAAGATTGGTCATAAAAATCAGCAGCCTGCTGAAAATTACCCATAGCCATCAAAATATCGCCCATCAAGGCGTTGATACTAGGATCCTTTGGTTTGGCATCGTGAACCGTCAACGCATAAGCAAAAGCGCGCTGATACTCATTTTTTTGCATCGCCGTTTGTGCCATCATCTGGTAGGCCTCTGACCGTAATGCCTCATCACTGACCCGGCCGAAAGCCTGGGCCGCTTTATCAAACGAAGCCGCCTGATAGTATACGTTACCTAAACCATAGTTAAGTAACGACTGTGCCTTCTGATCTTTGGTAAACAACCCTTGCGCCTTCATCAACAATTCTTCAGCCTGCTCATAATCCTGCATTTCAGTCAGCACTGTCGCTAATTGATAATAGAGCCGATAGTCGTTTGGGTTCGCATCGATTTGTTTAACCAATCGGCTTACAGCTTGTTTAGCCTTCGCTTGTGCAGCATTTGAACCTTGGTTTTCTTGTTTATCCTTCATGCGTTGACACGACGCCTCCTGACTGTCTTTAAAAGTGATTCACACGGGATTTTTAACTTTAAATGGTGTTGGTGGCGTCAGGCGCTTCCGCTAAATACGCCGTTAAATTACGGACCAGCAATTTAAAATGGGCACCGCCATCCGTGGTTTCCAGAATCGTTGTACTGGTATTTGACAAACCACCCTTGGCCCGCATTTGGTCCAACGGAATATTCAAAAGCCCATTGATCCCAGCATTTAATGCTGCACCGTGGGACACAAATAGTAAGTTATCATCGTCATCATTGTAGTAGGCCGCAGCCCGCCGAATCACTGGGTCCATCCGCTTGATCACATCTTCAAATGTTTCGCCATCGATTGCGGAAGGATCGTAATTTTCTGCATGAAACCGAAAACCATCGTACTCCTTGGGAAACTGCCGTTTGACATCCTCAAAGTACATGCCTTCCATCTTACCTAGCTCAAACTCACGCAGGCCAGAATCCAGGGTTAAACGCACACCCTGGTGCAGGTCGGCAATCAGATGAGTGGCCGTCATGCGCGCTCTTTTGATTGGACTAGCGTAAACATGTCTAAAGGCTATGTCATGCAAGTAGTCTGCCAGTTGATCGATCTCATCGTAACTGCTGCGCAATAGCGGTGAGTCTCCGTTAGCACCCTGATAACGGCCCTCTAAATTCCATTGTGTTTTACCATGTCGAATAAAGTACAGTTTAGTCACAGTAACCCCGCCCTAAGAAAAATAATGTGCCTTCATTATGTCACAAAAAAAGCCGTCAAACCAGCTCAACTGGCTTGACGACCGATAATTTGAAAAATCTCATTTAGCGTCATTAATGACCCATAAACGCGGTTTAAATGTATTGCAGTTCGCGTGCTTCATTGTAGGCGGCGTCGATGATCCCACTGCCTAAACACTCGTCACCGTCATAAAAGACCACTGCCTGACCAGGCGTAATCGCCCGTACAGGTTGATCAAAGGTTACGGTTGCGACAGTTCGCTCATCATTTAGATGCACGGTCACACCCGTATCCTTTTGACGATAACGAAACTTTGCTGTGACGTGAAAATCGTTGTCATCGCTGAGGTTGACCCAGTTTAAATCAGACGCAGATAGTTTTGTCGCTAACAAATGCGGATTATTAAATCCCTGGCCAACATACAATACGTTCTTAGACAAGTCTTTGCCGATCACAAACCAAGGTTCGTCACCCTGCTTTTGACCGCCAATGCCAAGGCCCTTACGCTGACCAATGGTGTAGTTCATCAAACCATAATGGGTACCCATCTGCTTGCCATCGAGCGTCATCATCTTACCCTCTTGAGCAGGCAAATACTGGTTCAAGAAACCCTTCCAGTTCTTCTCGCCAATAAAGCAAATCCCAACAGAATCCTTCTTCTCGGCGGTTGCTAAACCGGCTTCTTCCGCAATCTCACGAACCTGTGGCTTCTCCATTTCGCCCAGTGGGAACAAAACGCGATCCAACTGGTCAGAGGAAAGCTGGCTCAAGAAGTACGTTTGGTCCTTGTTGCCGTCTAAGCCACGCAGCAAGTGACTGTGACCATCCTCATCGTGCGTCACACGCGCATAATGACCTGTTGCAATGTAGTCGGCACCTAACTCCAAGGCGTAATCCAAGAAGGCCTTAAACTTGATTTCCTTGTTGCAAACAACATCAGGGTTGGGTGTGCGGCCCTTTTTATACTCATCCAAGAAGTAAGTGAACACGCGGTCCCAGTACTCCTTTTCAAAGTTCACGGAATAGTAAGGAATGCCAATTCTGTTGGCCACCTTAGCAACATCCTTGTAATCTTCTGTCGCCGTACAAACGCCATTGTCATCGGTGTCGTCCCAATTTTTCATGAACACACCGACCACGTCGTAGCCCTGTCGCTTTAGCAACAAAGCCGTCACTGACGAATCTACCCCACCACTCATGCCGACGACAACACGGGTATGTGAATGATCAACTGCTTGATCAGTCATGGTATCACCATCATTTCAATTAGATTCTGAGAATCAACGATTTGAAGGTCGTTATTATCGGTGCTTAACAGTATAACAGGAGCTACTTACAAAATTCAAGTGACGATCATTGAATGCTGGCAAGACTATAAGACGCACGGCTGTTTCAAAAGAAATTGCCCAGTCAGTCGCACAAATATCGTTTTTGGTTGTCAGCCTTGAAACGCCGTCCGGCTAACCATGATATTTTCAGGCATCTACCCGGTTTAAAAACCACCACAGTAACTGATCATGTCGTTACTATGGTGGTTCTTATAAAAACTTACTTTGTTTGGACAGCGATAACCTGACGTTCGATTAAATTATCAATTTGATAACCATACTGCTCAACCAATACTTCATGATTACCGTTGGTAAAAATATTAACGTTGCCAGTCCCACTAGGATTGACAGTGCTCATTTTGAACCCGTCTAAGTTCTTGTTGACTTGAACCCGCAGTTTGATCGACCCTGCCAATCCAGCTGCTGGATCCAATGGCCGTTCCAGACTGAATCCGCCGGCATTGGTCTCCTTAAAACCGAGGTCACGTAAAGTATACTTTTTCAGTTGTTGGCTGAGGGTAAAAACACGGTCATCCCCCGGTACCTGAACCGTTTGCTCAAATGCCATTATCGCCCCTTCTTTCCCGCTAGTTGTGGCTGTAAACGTGCAGTCATTGCTGCCAATGCTTGAATAAACGCATCTAGATCGGCCGTTGTTGTGTAACGGCCAAAGCTCAATCGAATCGACTGCATCACACGCGGGTTCTCTTTACCATACATGGCGACTAAAACGTGGCTCGGATCCAAAGAACCCGCCGTACAAGCAGAACCAGCAGAAACCGCGACACCGGCCAAGTCAAGGTTAGTCAGTGTAACATCGTTGGGGATTCCCTTGATCCAAAGATTGATCACGTGCTGCAGGTTGTCTGGTTTCAACGATCCATTTACCTCAAAATCCACTTGGGCAGCTGTTAAACCATCGACAACGTGCTGCTTGAAGCCCGCGTATTTTTCTTGTCGATGAGCCTTCTCAGCAGGTGTTAAAGCTTTGACAGCTGTGGCAAACCCCGCAATGGCCGGAATGTTTTCCGTACCGGCGCGGCGTTTGTCCTCCTGGTCACCACCCTTGATAAAACTTGGGAATGACACCCCTTCACGCCGATATAAAAAGCCCATCTGCTTAGGCCCATTAATCTTGTGCGCGGACGTCGACAGCATATCAATATGATCACGTTCAACATCAATATCCAACAACCCGTACGCCTGCACTGCATCCGTATGGAACCACGCTTGATGATCTTTCAACAGCTCACCAATTTCGTGGATGGGCATTGTTGAACCCACTTCGTTATTTCCTGTCATGATTGACACCAGAATCGTGTCATCTGTCAAAGCGGCCTTTAAATCGTCAAGATTGATTTCACCCTGTTCGTTAACTGGCAAATAAACGATGTCGTACCCATTTTTGCCAAGCCACGCCGCTGTTTTAATAATTGATTCATGCTCAATGGCCGTCGTTATAATGCGCCGGCCTTCATTCTTACGTGCGATCGCCGTTTGCATCCAGGCAGTGTTGTTACTTTCCGTACCACCAGCGGTAAAGACGATTTCATCATCATGCGCATTGATACTCTGTGCAATGACATGGCGCGCGTCGTCTAACACGGCGCGTGCTTTACGGCCAAACGCATGAACGGAACTGGCATTGCCAAAGTCATTTTTCATCTGGTCCATCATCGTTGCGACCACCTCGTCACTCATTGGCGTGGTGGCAGCGTTGTCTAAATAAATCTGCTTCACAATCTGCCTCCTGATTTTTCGTTATTGCTCGACTTCTACCGGGCTTCGGCATCACTCT
>DMZB01000024.1 GCA_003482405.1 Lactobacillus sp.
GCAGTGACGGTCTTAGTGATTGCCTGTCCACATGCTTTAGGGCTGGCGATTCCACTGGTTGTTGCTCGTAGCACATCCATTGCTGCACGTAACGGTTTGTTGATTCGCAATCGTGACGCAATGGAACGGGTAAAAACTTTGAAATACGCATTAATGGACAAAACTGGGACACTAACAGAAGGTAACTTTGAAGTTCATGCTGTCGGTAGTTTAGTTGATGGTGTGAGCGATGACGATGTTTTAGCACAACTAGCCGGTTTGGAAAATGGTTCCAGCCATCCGCTGGCGGTAGGCATTTTGAATGCCGCCAAGGCAAAAAATGTGACGCCAGCAGCGGTGGGTGATGTTTCTCAGATTACGGGGGTCGGTGTGCAGGGACACGCAAATGGACAGCGTTTGGAAATCGTGTCGGCAACATACTTGGACCAGCAACACATGGACTATGACAAACAGCAGTTTGAAACATTGGCAAGTGCCGGAAACTCGGTCAGTTATCTACTTGTTGATGGCGAGTTGACCGGGTTTGTGGCACAAGGTGATGAAATCAAACCTGCTGCTAAACGCATGATCAGCATGTTAAAGAAGCAGCACATTGTACCGGTGATGTTGACTGGGGATAACCAACAGACTGCTGAAGTGGTTGCAAAGCAACTGGGTATTGATGAGGTTCGTTCACAATTGATGCCAGAGGATAAGGAAAAATTGGTGCGTGAGTATCAGCAACAAGGTTCGGTCATGATGATCGGTGACGGGGTCAATGACGCACCAAGTTTGGCGCGTGCTGATATTGGTGTTGCGATTGGCTCCGGTACGGATGTGGCCATTGATTCCGCTGATGTTGTACTGGTTCGCAGTGATCCAAACGATGTCGTTGAATTCTTGAACTTAGCCCGTAAAACGACAGGTAAGATGACTGAAAACTTGTGGTGGGGTGCTGGTTACAACATCCTTGCCATTCCGCTGGCAGCTGGAGTATTGGCGCCATTTGGTTTCATCTTGAGTCCAATGCTTGGTGCCGTGCTGATGTCATTGAGTACCGTGATTGTTGCAATTAACGCGATGACGTTGAAAGTGAATAAAGTAGCTGAATAAAGCAGTCTATCAAGATAAAAGACGGAAAAGCCGACATACCCTCGTTATCTAACGTGTTAAGTTGTTCCATCTTTAAAACAAACGACGTACCTGTGGGTGATTCCCCATGGGTACGTCGTTTACATATTGTATATATTTAAACTGGTTGGCCTTACTGGGCGTCTGCTGTAGATGTATCTGTTGCATCGACAGTGGTTGCAGAAGAGTGGTCCGTAACAAAACGATTGGGACGTTTAGATTTCTTAGTCAGTATAATAAGTTCAATAACCTGTAAAATAAAGAAAATCGAAAAGGCCAACAATCCCCACAAAAAGTTACCCATTGCGGCGTTCATGTGGTGGCTGTCATCGTTAATCACTAGCATGATTACTTCAAATGACATGAATAAGAACAAAATCAGGCGTGCACTCCAGAGTGCAACGACCCAGTGGGCTGACCAATTAAAGTCATGGGAGCGGCGAATGGCGATGCTCAACTTAGGTATTAAGGTTGCAAACATGAAGATAATGGCAATAATGGCAAACGTGTTGGCCAAAACACTATCATCGCCACCGGCAAAGAGCCAGTGGTTCATGTGTGGATTACCAGTGCCCACTCGTGCTGATGGATGATCATTATAATCAAATGAACGCAAGTATTGCATGGCTTGAAAAACGGCTTCGAAAATGAGGTTGACTAAGAAAGCCCACCAATATTCTGACCGTGTGGCAACACCTTTGAAATGAAATGTGCGTTGCCAAAATCTCTTATACGCGAGTAACATGTTGAATCCCCTCACATTTCTTAGCAAAATTATACCATGTGACCCCGCAATAAAAAGTAAAGCAACCCTTAATTCTGACTTTGGTGACGTAAATTTGTATAATGGCGACATGAGGTGACAGACGAAAGAGGGCCAAACATGATTTTTGAGAAATACCACCCAATTATGACGCAACATTATGAATTGGATTGGTTAACAACATTCAAAGTAAAAGACGTATTCGCACTGCGAAACGACGCCGACTTGGCGGGCAAAATGAATCGGGATCCTGATAAGACCATCATGGTTACGGCGGCACATGTGAATCGTGTTATGAGTGCAATTATGCATAACGATGCACTGGTGTGGGGCATTGGCGACAAACAATCGCATGCATTTTTAGGTATATTTGGATTTGACGTCTTTACGGCGGATAAAAAGACCACCGAAATCAGTTTTGAAATTGCGCCTGGTGCTCAACAACGTGGTGTTATGACGGAGGTATTGAGTCACATGCTGTCATTTGCGTTTGACGAGTTGCTGGTATCAACGGTGATTGCAAAAGTTAGTCCCGAGGATACGGTAACTTTGAAACTACTGGCGGGCCAGGGCTTCACTGCCGAACGGGCTGAAAACAATCTGACAAAAATGATACTCAGAAAAGTAGAACGTTAAGAATTGCAGATATTGAAGAAACAAAAATATAGATAGTAAATATGATATACTTTTTAAATGAAAAAGTTCTGGATCTGTATACTTAATATTCTTATTTTCTTTGGACTACTTCTGTTTAATCGAGTCATGATTGTGCCAGTTTGGTGGGCGTACACAATCCAAGAACATCCAACACTGATGGCACAATTTATGTTAACAGCCATTTTGATTGTTCTTGGGACTGGCACAGTGTGGTTTCTTAACTGGTATTATCAAACACGTTTAGCAAAAAACAATCCACAAGGTTTCGAGATTGAAACTGAATCCACGCGAAGGAAGTATATTCTCTGGAGTGTAGTGACATTACTAACAATTGGTATGATAGTGGGTAAATATATTGTTGAACAACGTATTTCACCGAACGCAAATACAGTCGCCACTACAGATATATTGACAGCGTATCCAATACCAATGAGTGTTGCGTTAACGTTATTTGGGCCTATTGGTGAGGAACTTACTTGTCGCGGATTATTCTTTAGTCTGTTTGTTCACAGTAATCGACAGCTGGCAGTAGTATCTGGTTGGTTATCAAGCTCTATTTTATTTGCGTTGTTGCACGGTGTCAGTTTTTCTTGGTCGACGTTAATATATATCGTTACGGCTTTAATACTAGGGTTACTTTATGTTTTGACTCGAAAATTGAAATATAGTATCGCAATGCATATTGCGTTGAATTTAGCTGCTGCATTATTAAGCTTTACGTGACTTGCTTTTGTCTGAAACGATCTGTTGGCTTGTGTTGAGATATACGCTGAAGATTGGTGGGGTTAAAACCTGTTGTGCAGGTGTTGTTAATTCGGCGGTGTTTAGCCGAATTTAAAACACAGACGAGTTTGATGACCCGCTTTTTGGGGCATCAAATCGAGGTTCAAGACTGCGATTTTCAGGCTTGGACCGGTCTCACAACGGTTTTAACCTAGGCCAATCGACAGCAACAGTTAACACACACCAGTAAAAGAATGGCCAGCAGAACAGAAAGTAGATTCAGTGGAAACAATTATTTCTTAACCTTTAGATAATCGAACAAAAGCGCTACAATGAAATCAACGAGCCGTCCTCACAGTGTGTGGGGCTTAATGGCGCCCGTTTCTTTTCCATTTAAAAGAGGCGAATATCATGGCTAAATTGAGTAAGGAAGAACGTAAGGCTTTGATCGAAAAGGCTGAAGAAGATCGTGCAAAGAACCCAAAGCCAGAATCGAAAGAATCTGGTTTTGCTACAATCGATGCAGATGCAAAGAAGTTGGAAGACGAAAACTAGCCTTCTAACATGGGTGCTTACATAGGTAAGCGTACCGGACAATGGAAGTCGTCGTTGTCACTTAAAAAATAAGGTTGAACGATACAGTCATGTATTGTCCAGCCTTATTTTTTTACCTCGATTACATAAATATAGCTGATTACACCTGAAGTTTATTGCTGGTTACTGCTCAAAAATGGCGAGGAAAATCACTATTGCGGTATAATTTAACTAGTTATTTTGATGGAGCAGGAGGCGGTTTTCATGGTAGATGCATTGGAGCTTGCGCGTCGCGTGCGTGCTGGCGAAACGAGCAGTGAGGCCTTGATCAATGATGCATTCAAACGAATCGAGGCAACAAACGATGACCTTAACGCCGTTGTCCATACGCGTCGTGAGAAGGCCCTAGCAGAAGCTAAAGCGCAGCAAGACAATGGCCAGCCGTTTTTAGGCGTGCCTTTATTACTGAAGGATCTTGGTCAAAACTTAAAGGGCGAACCGGCCACATTAAGTTCACGGTTATTTAAAAACGAAATTGCTGGTCGTACTGATAACTTTGTGGCGGCGTTGCAGGATGCTGGCTTTATTGTCATTGGTCAAACGAACGCCCCTGAATACGGCTTTAAGAACATCACTGATCCGGTATTATATGGTAAAACGCGGAATGCGTGGGATCGTGATCGTTATTCGGGCGGTTCTTCTGGCGGCGCGGCAACCAGTGTCGCGGCTGGTTATGTCCCGTTGGCCGCTGGTAATGATGGTGGTGGTTCCATTCGAATTCCGGCTTCATTTTCCGGTCTAATTGGTTTGAAACCCACGCGTGGACGGATGCCCGTTGGTCCTGATGGTTGGCGCGGATGGGCCGGTGCCTCGATTAACTTTGCGTTAACGCGGTCCATTCGGGATACGTCTACATTATTAGACTGGTTGCAAACATACCAACCAGCCGCACCATTTAGTACACCCGTTAATTTACAGGGCTTTACCGATCAACTTTGGGATCAACCTGCGCATCTGCGCATTGCTTACACGACAAAATCGCCAGTTGGTACGCCGGTCTCAAGAGCCGCACAACAAGCTGTTTTAGAGAGCGTCGACTTTTTAAAAGCGCAAGGATTTGAAGTCGTTGAACAAGAAAATCCGCTGGATGGCACGGCGTTGATGCGGTCATACTACATGATGAATGGTGCAGAAACCGTGGCAATGTTTGATGGCGTTAGCAAGGCACTTAGTCGTCCAGTTGAGCCTAACGATATGGAACGATTAACGTGGTTGATCTACCCAGTCGGTTTAGGCGTTACTTGCCGT
>DMZB01000080.1 GCA_003482405.1 Lactobacillus sp.
GAACGGTAGTGGTCGGCAAATGTATCTGTGGCGAAACGATCATAATCAGTTTACTGGCGTGGTGGGGCTCGAGATCGAAGAACAGTTCGTTTTGGTCAGACAACTCGTTTTGTCACCACAGGAGCGTAATGATAGTACGCGCAAGCAAGTTTTGGATGCAGTTGAGAAGCTATTTCCTAAGCAACGCGTTATGGGCACGATCGCAACGACGCCAATGATTATGCGGTGGAGGAACATTGATGCCCACTAACAAGCCACAGGAAACAACCGCGAAATCACCGGTCTTACCCGGGCAACGGGCACATGATCGCGAGGCACAAGTTAATTTGGCCATAGCTAATCAGCCGACAATTAAAATTGCCGATTTTGAGGGGCCGCTGGATTTGCTGCTACACTTGATTCGCAGCGCTGAAATGGATATTTATGACATCCAAATTTCGTCGATTACGTCGCAGTATTTAAAGTATTTACATCAGATGCAGGATATGAAACTAGACGTTGCCGGTGAATATTTAGTCATGGCGGCCACCTTAATGACAATTAAGAGCCGTATGTTGTTGCCACGACCAGAGGCTGATGAAGATCAAGATCCCAGCGACGCCGATCCTCGTGCAGAATTGGTTGCTCAGCTGTTGGAATATCGGCGTTATCAACAAGCTGCTGACGAGTTGCGGGATAAGGAGCAGGATCGTAAGCAACAATTTACACGTGCTGCCAGTGGGGTTCCGGATGGTGTCCAATTAAGCTCGCTGGTCCCCGGTATCACGATTACAGACTTGCAAACGGCCTTTCAACGTATGCTTTCCCATCGTCAGAATGATCAACCAGTTGCGCGGACGGTTACTGGGGAACAGTTTTCCATTCGCGAACAGATGCACGTTGTGTTAGATAAGTTAGATCGGCGACACCCAACTAATTTTGAAGATCTCTTTACAACGCACCCCCAAACTGATGAGTTGGTCACGACCTTTTTGGCCATGCTTGAGTTGGCAAAGGTTAATGGCGTTCGGTTTGAACAAAAAGTGGTTAATGGCCCCATTTTGGTTTATGCAGGTGATCGAAGTGAGGCAGAGTTAAATCAAGAAATTCTAACGCCATTTGAGGATGAAAAAGAGTCATGACAAACATTGAACAAATTGAAGGACTGCTTTTTATTGCCGGCGATGAAGGTATTTCGGTAGCAGAGCTGTCGCATGCCACTGGGTTTATGCGGGCGGCAATCAACACGATGTTGGATGAAATTGCTGACCGTCATGCCGCTAGTGAAGATGATCCGCTGTGTTTGCTAGACAACGACGGAATTTATCGACTCGCAACTAAAAAGGAACTTGCGGGGGTTATCAAACGTTACTTTGAGGCGCCGTTGGCGACGAATTTATCACAGGCGTCCTTAGAGGTGCTCGCAATCACCGCTTATCGTCAGCCGGTAACGCGAATCGATATTGACGAAATTCGTGGTGTTTCTAGTACGGCGACCCTACAAAAACTGGTGTTACGTAATTTAGTCGAGGCACATGGTCGCAAAGATGAACCAGGGCGTCCCATTTTGTATCGCACGACGAATTATTTTTTAGATTATTTCGGCTTAACCGATGTTCACCAGTTGCCACCGCTGCCAAAAGCGGAAACGTTGGATGAAGCGCAAGCCGAGACGGGCGACCTGTTTTTGGCTGCATTTCAAGATCAACTTGCCGGTCAAACTAAAGAGAATGAAAAACAAGAGGACTAGGATATGGCAGAAAGATTACAAAAAGTAATGGCCCGCGCAGGCGTGGCATCCCGGCGAAAATCAGAGACGCTTATTTCCACCGGACACGTTCAGGTTAATGGCGTTGTGATTCGTGAATTAGGAACTAAAGTTGGTGCTGACGATGCCATTCAAGTGGATGGTGTGGCGATTCAACAAGAACAGTTCGTTTATTATTTGCTATATAAACCGCGCGGTGTCGTTTCAACGGCTCATGATGATAAAGGGCGCAAGACCGTCGTGGATTTGCTGAGTGATATTGATGAACGAATTTATCCAGTTGGCCGGTTGGATTATGACACCTCAGGTTTGTTACTGATGACTAACGACGGTGAACTAGCCAATCAATTAATGCACCCAAAGTTTAAGGTGGATAAAACTTATGTCGCCAAGGTCAAGGGCATTCCGACTAATGAGGCGTTTGAAAAGTTGCGGCATGGTTTGGTCGTTGATGGACATAAAACCGCTCCGGCGAAGAGCAAACTAATTAGTGCTGACCGTCACAAGAGCACTGCGATTGTTCAGCTTACAATTCATGAAGGGCACAATCATCAAGTTAAAAATATGCTGACGGCAGTGGGTTTCCCAGTTGAAAAACTGCGTCGTGATAGTTATGGTCCGTTAACGTTAGACGGTTTGACCACTGGTGACTATCGCGAGTTAAAAGTGGCGGAACTTGAAGCATTGCGGGAATCAGTCACGATCAAAAACAACCGGCGTCGATAAAGCAGTGGCTCAGTTGTGCACAAAATGGTGAGGATTTGTTGACCGTGACCATTTATGTGTTACACTGCCTGTGTAAGTAATTTTTAAAGTAAATATTTGGTTCGTCTTCAGGGCAGGGTGAAATTCCCGACCGGCGGTGATAGCCCGCGACTCTCCATCATGGAGATTGATTTTGGTGAAATTCCAAAGCCGACAGTACAGTCTGGTATAAAGAAGATCGGCAATGAGACACCCATTTTGTGATGTCAATACGTCTGATCGTGTTCCCTGAAAGGAATATGGTGAGACTTTTTTATTGCCATGCCAGCGAAGATGACCCATCTAGTGTGGTATTACCTTTTGTGATACCGAAACTTGAGGAGGAGTTCAAGATGGGAAATACAAGGTTACGTCGCATGATCAGTGTGGCAGTTTTGGGTGCTGCAGCGGCGGTCGTTATGTTTTTGGAATTTCCAATTTTACCTGGGGCCACATTTATGAAATTGGATCTCAGCTTATTAATTATCCTGCTTGGGACTGTAATTTACGGATTGGGTGATGGTGCATTGATTGCACTGATTGCGGTCGTTTTGCACCTGTTGTTAAAGGGGCTGAATCCATTCAGCCTGATTGGTGACACGATTGCTTTTGTGGCAAACATGGCTTACGTAATCCCAATTTATTGGTTGTTGACGCGGTCTCACCGTAAAAATGTTTTTAAGTTGTCTGTCGGGATTTCGTTTAGCACGGTGTTATTAACGATTGTAATGGCGCTGTTAAACGGATTTCTGATGTTCCCACTTTACATGAAAGTTGGTGGGTTGCCAGCTTCAACGAATATTCCTGCATTGGTGTGGAGTGTGGTCGTTCCATTTAACCTCATCAAAGGCGTCATAATCGGGATCGCATTTTGGATCGTTTACTGGCGCATGGAACCATGGTTGGCAAGACAGCATCGAGAAATTAGTGGTAAACAACGATCTTGACTGAAAATGATCGGCATCTAGAGGTTGTGACATAAGTTTATTTCCTATGAACGACGTGAGTGATATCGCGCTCCAAAGTCCTGAAAATTTCGCTTAACCCAAAACTGACCCATTCCCAAAATTCGGGAATAGGTCAGTTTTATGTTAGTGACCGTGTCCAAAACGGACCTAGGTCGCGGTTCCTTTTTTTATTAATCTAAACCGCCTTCATCACGCGGGTCATCGTGATACAGTGACAACTTGTGTTACACTGACAACACAACACTTGGGAGGGGCCAACCGTGGATCCAGAATTATTGATTCGTTTTTTATCAACTGAACAAGCGCGTCGACCTAAAGTTATTTTCAACTGTTTGACAGGTAAACGAACGGTTTCCGTTCTTTTCTGGGCCTTGCAGTATGACCTGTTGACTTGGCTGAATGTCTGGCCTAGTTTGAGCTGGGACAGTTTTGAAGCTGCCGTCAACACTTTAGTGAAAGCAAAGCGCGTTGACGTTCAGAGTGATGGTCAACTGTTGAGTCATGAAACAGTCGGTTCACCTTATTTGAACACCATAGTACCTGTCTCACAGCGACGACTATACCGAATGATGCACGCAAAAATTGTCAGTGATGTGACATTGTTAGGCATTCAAGCGCTGTCACATCGCGTGCAACACGATATGAGTTACTTTCCCGTCAGTGTGAGTGAACGGGCACGTCAACAAGTGCGCCGGTGGTTTAAGTCTTTTGATGAAGTTCAGGCACAGCAGTTAGTTGAGCAATTCCAACAGTGGCTCGAAACGTTGCCCAATCAGCAAGCACAAATTTTTGTTAGCCAATTAGTTGGCGCGCATCATTCTGGCTACACGACAATGCAGTTAAGCCAAGCACTAGGCACACCGGCTTGGCAGATTGATTTAATGCAAACTGCCAATTTAGCGGCCTTTTCACAATTTTGCCAGCAAAGTGATTCAGCGTGGCAGCAGTTGTTGATGCCCTTTTTTGAACCTGATTTACCAAAGCCGGTCCAGCAAACGCTGGCGGCTACGTTACGTCATCAAAACCGCGAAAAGATTGGTGAAGAACGTGGATTAAAACCCAGCACAATTAATGAACATTTATTAACGGCGGCCATACTCTTACCGATCGACAAGTTTCCTTTTGATTTATGTGTAAATGCAGGGGAACGAGCCCGCATTGCGGCCGGCCAACCCAGAGAAATCGGGGCGTGGCAGTGTGGCGCAAATGCGAGTGCAGATCAGTTCTTTAAATTTCGAATGACACAAATTTGGGAGACCAAGCAACATGAATCATGATCCTTTGTATGTAAAACCAAACGACCCACGACTGAAACTAAGCGAATCTGTCGTTGATCTGGCCCGTGATCGTGCGGCCGCGTTAAAAACGCACTTTAACCTCTCGACATTTAGGCCCGGACAAGCGGAAGCCATTGACAGTCTGCAGCAAGGCAGAAATGTACTGGCAATTTTACCAACCGGTAGTGGCAAAACTTTAATTTATGAATTGACTACATATTTAATAAATCGGCCCTGTCTGGTTGTGTCGCCATTACTTTCGTTGATGCAGGATCAAGTCGGACGCTTAAACCAGCGCGGTGAAAAACGGGCTGTTGCCCTTAACTCACTATTGACTAAACCGGAACGCGACGGTTTATTGCACCACTTGCGTCGTTACCGATTTATTTTTGTTTCACCAGAAATGTTGCAAAATGAAGCGGTTCAAGCAGCAATCAATTTATGCAACATTGGGTTAATGGTGATTGACGAGGCCCATTGCATCTCAACGTGGGGTCCCGACTTCAGACCAGCGTATCTGAGCCTTGGGGACATTCGCAAACAACTAGGCAGGCCCTTAACATTGGCACTAACGGCTACGGCTGACGAACAAGTCCAAACTGACATTTTAAAGCAGCTTCATTTAGATGACTCAGTTCCAACAGCCCGGCAGCCTCAACAACAAACACAAATCATTAAACATTCTGTTAACCGGCCAAATATTTTTATGACAGTAGAATCGGTAGCTTCCAGAAAGGCAAAAGCGCAACGTCTGCTGGCTTTAGTGTCAGAAATTGCTAAACCTGGAATTATTTATTTTTCCAGTAAGTCACAAGCAGACGAATGGGCCCAACGGTTGAGTGAAGAAGGGTACCCAGCAGCTAGTTATCATGCGGGCTTAGATGCGCATACCCGTTATACCGTCCAACAACAGTTTATGAGCAATGAATTGCAGGTCGTTTGTGCAACGAGTGCGTTTGGGATGGGTATCGATAAAGATAATATTCGCTTTGTCATTCATTATCATTTGCCGAGCAACCTAAATGATTATGTTCAGGAAATCGGACGTGCTGGTCGTGACGGTAAGCAGAGTATCGCGGTGTGTTTGATTGCTCCTGGTGATGCGCAATTACCCGCAGATCTGGTATCGTTACAGTTGCCTGGAGATGCTCAAGTTAACGCTTTTTATGCAAACACACCGGCTAAGATGGTGACGGATTCCGACCGCCTAATTGAGTATTACAAGAAGCACGGTGACAGTGCTTCACAGTTAATTACACGCTTTCACGAGTTACGACACAAACGCCAATTTGCACTACGCAAATTCGTTGATTTCACACAAACCACAGACTGTTTGCGAACTGCGTTACTTCGCGAATTCGGAGAACCGGCAACCGAACATGATGATCATTGTTGTGCGCCGATCGGGACAACTTTTTCGCTGTCATCACTTGGCCTTACACAATCAGATGTCGAGTTTGACAAAAAAATTGAGATCTCGGACTGGCATCAGCAGTTTGAAGCACTTTTTAGCGAAAACTTTACTAATTCTCAGCGATGAATATGCTAGTATGTTAATCAGTTATAGTGAAACAGGGAGGAAAGGTCATGAGTCAAAATAACGACCCCCAAGGTCAAAAACCATGGGACAAAAAGTTTTCGGAGGATAACGGTGAGGTTTCCCGTACGGCAAATCGCAAACGTAATAGCCATAATTCATTGATCACTGCGTTGCTGGTATTGGTGATCATTGCCCTTGCGGCTGTGCCAACTTGGTATTACCTAGCTCACATGAACACGTTTAATCATCCTCAGAGTGCTGCCGTTTCAGTGTCTTCTTCCAAAAAGAAAGCTGCCAGTTCATCCTCAAAAAAAAAGAGCAGTTCGGCCAAGTCATCGTCCTCAGAGTCGACTAGTGACAGTGCGAGTACTTCAGAAACCGCAGATACAAGTAGTGCCTCGAGTTCTGTAGCAGACAGCCAATCTAGTGATACGGCAGAAAGCTCAAGTAGTGCTAGTTCTGATAGTTCAAGCAGTAGCTCATCGAAATATGTAACTGTTCAATCTGGTCAGGGGCTGTATCGGGTAGCGGTCAACAATGGCTTAACTTTGCAGCAGTTATTGACTTTAAATGGGTTGTCCAGTTCTTCACAGGTTTCACCTGGTCAACAATTGCGTGTTAAATAATAATGATAAGATGTTAAAAAATGCCTCATTTTCAGTTGAACATGAAATGAGACATTTTTTTGTGGGCAAACTTTCGGTATAATAAGAGAGTTCGAAAATGTGTATCGGAGAGGACGAACATGAATGATTCTGCTGTAGGTGGCATACAGGTTGCCATTGATGGGCCAGCCTCTGCTGGAAAAAGTACGGTTGCTAAATTAGTGGCCGCCAAATACGGATACGTCTATATG
This sequence comes from Lactobacillus sp., assembly GCA_003482405.1. Classification (GTDB taxonomy): domain Bacteria; phylum Bacillota; class Bacilli; order Lactobacillales; family Lactobacillaceae; genus Furfurilactobacillus. The sequence continues at coordinate 7,133 of DMZB01000080.1, forward strand.
GATACCGGTGCAATGTACCGAGC
>DMZB01000181.1 GCA_003482405.1 Lactobacillus sp.
GTCAGAAGGTGTTTTCGTTATCGCTTATTAATTCTGCGACAGTCCAGTCTACGTCAAATATCTAAGCCAACACTTAGGCATCTTGCTCCACAAGCATGATGATTGCGGCGCTAATCTGTTGAATCAGCGATTTAGTCATGGCCGGATTTAAGATCCGCAAAGTTTGCATCCCCACTTCCATGAGCCATTGCGTATCCGCACTCATCCCAAGCAACGCATGAAATGCGAGTTCGAGGTTGGTCGCCGTTCCGTCCAGTTGTTTGCTAGCCAGATCATCAGGTTCAGCAGCGTAAAAATTGGCGCGAACTTGTTCATGTAACAGTTCATAATCCTTTGTCAGCTCAGTTTGGGCTGCCATCAGATCTGTCAAACGTCGATGCAGGGCCTGACTGGCTTCAGAGAAAGTCACTAAGGCAGCTTCTGTTCCCGCTTGTTCCAACTCGTTGTAATCATTGGTCAACTTGAAGGTTTCCAGCTGACAGATAAACACGTTATTTAAAAACGGCATCAAATCGACTTGACGGCCATTCACTAACCCCGTCAAATGTTGATCGGATAAGTTTTTAATACCTTCTAAAGGTGCTTCAACAGTAAGCTGTCGTTGATGAAGCAACTTTTTGTCCGTTTGGCTCAACGGTGTGACATATCGCATATTGTTACTCCTTCTTTGATGCAGATCCATTCTGCTTATTAGACGCTTCGTCATCCTTTTCGCCGGGTTTTTCGTCCGACTTCTGTTCGGACTTTGAACCAGGCTCAGAATCATCAGACTCTGAACCAGACGTGGCGGCAACATCATCTTGAGAAGGCTGTGATTCGTCTGTCATGTTGACCTTTCGCTCTTTGGGACCATGTTTGGGTGCTAGTTTGCTCTGCATTTCAGTCGCAATTGTTTCCACATCGACATCGTGATTGAGGTTAGCCAGAATTTCCATGGTGTTGAAGAATTCCCATTTAAGGTCCACTTGAAACATGATGTAGTCGTAGCCGAATAGTTCCTGAGACCGCCACTCCGTCCTCGGTTTTTTAAGCAGTTCTTGGGGGAAGCCCTGCTCAGCTTGACGCGCCATCTGAACCCGTTCTTGTTCAAACGGGCTGAATTGTGCCGCATGTGCCTTCGAATTTTCAGATAACCGATCACCCGTCAGTTTGTGCCAAGTCTGCAGCTGTGACCACCACTCCTGATTAATGGTGTCCACTAGACGGTTGAAATCAAGTTGCACCGCCACGTAATCGGAGAGTAAGTTTGTCAGATCAACATCGGCACCTTCAAAACTACCCACCATATTGGGAACCGTTTTTAAACTCTCAAACGGACTTAAGGGATCATGGACCGGAATTTTATAATCGTGAAAGACTTGTTGTTCCTGTTTACTAATTGGCGTGGTAAAGCTCATTGAAAAGCCCTCTCTTCGTGTTTTATTACCTCTATCATACCGCTGTGGAATACGCTTTCACAGAAAAATAATTAACCGTTAGCCTTATTCGTCAAACAACGCAAAGTGACGTTTCTTAGGCAGAATGTAGCGTCCCCGCCCCTTTAAATAATGCCTCACCTCCCGCGCTAAGGTTTCGCGGTCCAGATTCAACAAATTGCCATAACCATCTTCTAAAAAATCCTCGATTCCAGCTGCCATCAACACTTCCACAATGTGAACATAAAATTCCGTTTCGTCACGCAGAACTTGAACTGGACGCAACCCTAAGACTTTGGCCAATTTATTATTAAACACCGGCCGCTGTTTATCAAAACCACTGTTTTCAACCAGTAATTCCAACTCTTCTTTCTGAAGTTGTGCCACGGATGCCGCAGCTATCAAACGTTGCCGCACAAAATGATAAGACAGCGGCAGAATCAACTTCATATTGTTGTCAAAGATCAGTAATGCATCTGCACCTATGCGACGAAACTGGCGTAACCGATAGAACCCCAACCACCCAGCGACACTGGTTGACGCACCGGCAGTCGGCACAAATCCATACTGCCCTTTGACATACGGTACGTATTGATGCTGTCCCAGAAAATGATGAGCAACATTCATTAATTGATGTGTTCGACTATTTTTCATCATTAATTCACGCATTAAGGTTTGACTCGATCGCCGAACCAGCAACGGTCCTAAACGATGATCCAAAACGAGTGTTAGGCGATCATGACGAACTTGCACAGGTTGCACAAATAACGTGGTGGTCAGACTAACTTCAAAATCATCAACGATTTGTCGCTCTTCCCATAAGCTGTTGGCAAACGTTTGATTCTGCAAGTCTATCGTCTGATCCCGTAAACGAGCACCAGAGAAATGTAACTTAGACATTTAGTCATCCTCCCAAAATAATGTGCGGTTAGTATAACGATTAGATTTATCGAACGCAATTCATTAGCTAAGCGTTAGTGACATTAACTAAAACAAACTTTTAAAAAATAAAGACACGATATCAATGAGATTATGATCATCAATACCGTGTCCACCCATCATGAAACCGTTACCGTTTGGAATGGCTAATCAGCCTTCAAATGAAACAATTTACACTCATGTATTTATTTAATTATCTTCTCTTGCAGTTGCGTGTGACTGGACCAGCACTCTGCTGAGCACAAGGTGCAGGCTAGCCGTAATCAGCATTGCAAAAACCGTTGCGCCCACCGTGTTGGTGACCCAGCCGACCTGCCGAAGCAAGAAGTAACTTAGGATCCCCACACCCCAGTTAAGATAAGCCAACCAATTGATTCGTGGCGCTGAATTGAAATCGGCAGAAACATAGTGCCGGTTATGAATAAGATAGTAATCCACTAAAATGATGGCGATTTCTGGTCCTAGAATCATCCCCACATAGTCCAAAAAAAGTGTGAAGACACTCAAAAAACTACTGGACCATAGCGGAATCAACGTCATCATGGTCGCAACCACAGTGACCAACCACAACGCTGGTGTGAGCCGCAATCGTTTGAAAATATTAGTCAAGGCGGATCCTGCTGCCATGAGGTTGACCGCATTAGCCGTCGTACTCGTTAACACAATGACGATCATGGCCAACACACCGAGGCCCAATCGTGACGCGACCGTGCTAGGGTCTGAAGCATTAGGATCAAAACTGTGAAGCGTCACCGCAGCACCAATCGTTGCAATAATGCCGACCAACGCGAACCAGAATAGGCCCAGTGTGCCACCAACAAATGGTGCGACAGTTCCTGCCGTTTTGTTTTTGGCAAACTTGGTGAAGTCCGCTCCGGCTGTTACCCACGCCAAGTTAAAGGCTGCTAGCGTATCCACCGCGTTACCAGTGGGTAAGTGGAACTTAACGGGTACCTGCCAATGGGTTAATTGCGTCAATGAAACTGATTGAAACACTGCCCACGTTTCCCAAAGAACCAACAAAATAACCAAGACGATGCCGACCCGTTCAATGATTCGAACAGAGCGTTGCCCTAGAGAGATACTAATTAAATGCAAAACTGACATCATCAAAATGCCAAAAATGATTCCTTTTAGCCCGCCACGATGCCCAAATACTGGCCAGCCAAGTAAGTCATGAAGCAAGTAACTAATTGAGCCTGCCGCAATAAAGGTATTGACGGCGGCCCATCCCATAAACTGGACAACATTGACTAACGATGGCCCGATACTCCCCCAGCGTCCAAATGAAACTTGTGTCAGGGTCATTGTTGACCGTCGTGTTTGAAACCCCATGTAGCCAACGAGAGCAAGCAACAGGTAGGCGATCGGCCCGGTGATCATCAAAACCTGCATGGCGCCGCCGAGGCCAAGTGCTGCTAAAACACCGCCAACATACCACGTACCGTTGTTCGCATTGGCGCCAATCCACGTTGCCGTTTGGTCCCAAAAACTCATACTGTGTGATTCACTTTGTGCTTCTTGCTTCATGTCTCTTCCTCCGTTTGATGTTAAAACAACAAGTGAGTAGCCCAATCCCATTGAAACAAATGCAGTCGCTTTACGATGATATCAAGCCTGTTTAACCCAGAATATCCCCACTCTCAAATGGCGAGAGTGGGGATATTCAACGTTAACGTGCATTATCTAAATGAGTCAGTTGTACAGATCCTGAAATTTTAACAATAGTTGCGGAAAATGACTGAGACGCCATGACACCTTCGATAGCATTACTAAAAAAGTTGTTCGTCAAAAATGTCATGGTCATGCCTCCAAAAAGGTCCGCTCACTGTCGGACAGTTATTTTCTAGAGTAGTGTAGCAAGATTTACAACTGGATTCAAGTCCTACTTAATGACTTCATGAATCAGTGTCAACGGATCCGCATGATCACCGATCACAACATTTTCAGCAATCAACTGCTCAACATCCGTGATATCTTCTCTGTTACTGTGAATCGTTAAAATCGTGTCACCTTTATGAACTGTGTCGCCGACCTTTTTGGCCAGTGTCAATCCAACTGCATAGTCTAACTGGTCGTCTTTCTTTTGACGCCCACCGCCGAGCATCATCGCCGCGATTCCCATTTCGTCAGCTTTCATTTTGGTGATCACACCGTCATGCGCCGCTAAAATTGGGAATTGATACTGTGCCTGTGGCATGATGGTTGGCTGGTCGATCACACTTCCGTCGCCACCCTGCGCCTCAATCATGTCCTTAAACTTAGCCAGCGCAGAGCCATCATCAATATGGGACTGTAATAACGTTCGTGCTGTTGCCAAATCGGTTGCTTTACCTGCCATCACAACCATTTGGCTGCCGATGGTCAAAACTAGGTCTAACAGATCGGCTGGACCGTCGCCGCGCAGTAACTCAATTGATTCCGCAATTTCCAGTGCGTTACCAATAGCGTTCCCCAAAGGCTGATTCATGTCTGAAATAACTGCCATCGCCTTCATGCCAACGCTCTTACCAATTTCAACAAGTTCCTTGGCTAGTGCAACCGAATCCGCCTCTGTCTTCATGAACGCGCCGCTACCAGTCTTAACATCCAACACTAACGCATCCGTCCCACTGGCAATTTTC
>DMZB01000253.1 GCA_003482405.1 Lactobacillus sp.
ATGCAAGAAAACCCACGTCCTACACGTGCCGAAGCATCTGACGTTGCTAACGCCGTATTTGATGGTACTGACGCAACCATGTTATCTGGTGAATCTGCTAACGGTGACTACCCAGTAGAATCTGTTGCAACAATGAACCGGATCGACATCAAGGCTGAAAATGACTTGAGTGTTGATGGTCATGCTGTTCACAACTTCGATACTTCAGATGTTACAGAAGCCGTTGCTGCTGCTGTTGCCCGTACTGCAAGTAACTTGCACGTTAAGACAATCGTTGCTGCTACTGCTTCAGGTCACACTGCACGGATGATCAGCAAGTACCGTCCAAACGCCGACATCCTTGCCGTTACGTTTGACGAACGCACTCAACGCGGTTTGATGATCAACTGGGGTGTTTACCCAGTTATCGACACTGCCCCAGCAAGCACTGATGACATGTTCGCATTAGCTAAGAAGCGTGTTGTTGAAGAAGGCTTGGCTGAAAAAGGTGACACGATCTTAGTTACTGCCGGCGTACCAGTTGGTACTAAGGGCACAACTAACATCATGCGTGTTATGCGGATCAACTAATTTACAAAATTTTGCTAAAATGCTGCTGACGTTTGTCAGTGGCTTTTTATTTTTCCTGAGTTCATTATCGGCGCTGCTATCGCTTGCGGACGCGGTTTCTGCTATAATAGACAAAATGTAATTACGAGGATGGAGGATCATATGCACGATTTATTAGGGCGCGTGATCGAAACAAAAGTTACGGATCAAAATGACGACTATTATATCGTTCAGCGGGACGGTTTCTCGTTTCAATTTGACAAAAAAGAGGCCGATCATAAACTTGGTATTGGTGCTCAGATTACCGGTTTCGCTTATGAAAATGAAGAGCATGACTACCAAATCACCACAACGATTCCGAAGACACAAATCGGCCATTATGCGTTTGGAACCGTCGTTAGATCTGCACACGGTTTAGGCGTGTTTGTGGACGTGGGTTTGCCGAACAAAGACTTTGTCGTTTCGGTTGATGAACTACCAACCATTGCTGGGTTAATGCCACAAAAGGGTGACCGTTTGATGGTTAGTTTAGTCGTTGATGCAAAGAATCGGTTATGGGCACATTTAGCTGATGCCGAGATTTTTACGGCGATTAGTCGTCGTGCGACAAATGCTGACAGAAATCATGATTTAACGGGGACGGTCTATCGGTTAAAGTTAGCGGGGACACTGTTGCTGACTGACGATTATTACCTTGGCTTCGTTCATCCGTCAGAACGTGATCACGAGCCACGTTTGGGTGAACAGGTTAAGGGGCGCGTGATTGGTGTTCGCCCAGATGGTGGTCTTAACATTTCACTAAAGCCGCGGGCCTATCAGGCCATTAGTGAGGATGCAGCTCAGTTATTAGCGGCTTTGGATCACGAAGCCACACACAGTTTGCCCTTTACCGATATGAGTAGCCCGGATGCCATTAAAGCATACTTTGGTATCAGTAAAGGTCAGTTTAAACGTGCCGTCGGTCATCTGCTTAAGGCGCGCTACATTGAGCAGGCAGAAAGTGGCATTACCCTCACGGAGACTGGCATAGCGGCTGCTAATGCGCAATGAGATAAAATTGCCAGCAGCTCTGGCAGACCCAGCTGCAGAATATTTGCGTGTGATCAAAGTGGAACGTGGCCTAGCAGCCAACAGTATCCTCAGTTATGAGCGAGACATTCGTGCGTTCAATGAGTTTATTGTGCAACAAGGCATTAAAACACTTAAACAAGTCGATCGATACGTGATTTTGAATTACCTGCAAAGTGAGGATCAGGCGCATAAATCACGTAACACGGTGATTCACAGTGTATCCAGTTTACGAAAGTATTTTCTATTCTTAGCTCGTGATGGTTATATAACAGAAAATCCCATGTTAAAAATCGATTCGCCTAAACATGCGCGTCATTTGCCACAGGTTCTTACGACAACGGAAGTTGATAACTTACTCGCTGTGCCAGATACCACAACACCACTGGGCGTACGCGATCGGACATTGTTAGAAGTGATGTACGCGACTGGTTTACGGGTTAGTGAAGTGGTCAATTTGACTGGTAACAACCTGCATCTAGATCTGGGGTTTATTCAAACCGTGGGCAAAGGTGACAAAGAACGGGTCATTCCCATTGGTGATTTGGCAATTGAATGGCTGACTCACTACATGCGTGATACGAGGCCAGCACTTGTTCACGGACAACCGACGACAGCAATTTTCGTTAATGCCCACGGGCGGCAGTTGACACGGCAAGGGGTGTGGAAAAATTTGAAAGCCATGGTCAAACGTGCGGGCATTACCAAAGATGTCACACCGCATACGCTGCGTCACTCATTTGCGACCCACATTTTGGAGAATGGTGCCGATTTGCGAGTAGTTCAGGAATTGCTTGGACACTCGGATATTTCGACAACGCAAATTTATACCCATATTTCCAAACAACATTTGACAGAAGTTTACAAAAAGGCTCATCCGCGAGCTTGAAAGGCATTTAAGTGAAAATGAAGGAGGACAAGTCAATGTTAGTTAAATATCGTGATGATTATCAAAAAACAACCATGGGCTTACTGTCTTTTTTGCCGGATTTTCACAACATGAAACATCTTCGCACTGA
>DMZB01000288.1 GCA_003482405.1 Lactobacillus sp.
CTTCAACTTTAAATCCGGGAACGAAATTCAATCATAAACTGTATCTCCATTTTCTATTTGTAGGATAAAAGTGTCTTTATTGTACGTTGATGGTTCAAGAATTGCATGGAATTGGACTTAACTAAGGTTGGTAACTAAAACAGCGTCACCATTCAGTCTGGTGTTCCAAACTGAATGATGGCGCTGTATTTGTCGTTCAATCAATAGTCATCTTAGAAGACATTACCGAGAAACGAGAAACCACCGATCACTAAGAAAATGAGCACGAGCCAGATTGCGATGTGGGCGAAGAAAACGAATCCGGCAATCACTAATAATGTGCCTAAAATCCAGAAAAAGGCTTTCCCGATGAACCGCCCAAACACAAGTAAGATGGCCAGTCCAATTAATAGTCCCATTGAGGAACCCTCCTAAATTTAAACGTGTCAATTAACGTCATTCGTTAACTGTGCCCAAATTTTAGCATTTCTATTGTCGGAAACAAGTAGTTAAAACGTAAGGATTGGTAAAAGTAGTTGTGACAAATTAAGTTTTTCAAACGTTAACTAGGCTTTTCTGAGATTCTCTCATGTTTCTTTCAGTTTTAAGTACTTTTAAGCTTCACGTACTCAAATTACTGTTAGACATAAGCTGATTTTAGTAAATCGAATATGAAGAGATGACGAAAATGATGAAAAGATTATCAAGATGGCAGGTAACAGTGCTGATTGAAATTGGATTTGCAATTATTAGTATGATGTTATTTGCAGCGTTGATTCACGGGACAACGGTGTTTGCGACAGGGGATTATCATTTTCACCAAAACCGAATTGAAAGTCTTTATGAGGCCTTGAAACACGGGAACTTGATGCCTCGAGTTGATACATACTTTGCTGGTGGTTATGGCTACGCGGCGAGCCTGTTTTACCCGACCTTATTTTTATATATTCCCGCAACATTCCGCCTTTTAGGATTTAGTTCCGCACAGGTTTATTTTGGAACGCTGATTGGCATTGTATGGGCCACATTTGCGACCACAGAGTTTGCCGGTCGGAAGATGGGATTGTCCCGTGTTCGCAGCGTTATGTTTGCATTGTTGTATGGTCTAAGCACGTATCATTTGCAGGATGTTTTTAGTCGGCAAGATATGGGTGAAGCGATGGCAATGGTCTTTTTCCCGTTGGTATTAGCGAGCCTGGTCAAACTAAATCACGGGGACAAACACGCTTGGTTGTGGCTTGCCCTGAGCATGACAGCAGTTGGGTACGCGCACATGTTGTCGCTGGAAATGATGGGTTTGTTCTGTGTGATCTATGCATTGACGCATTGGCGGACCTTTATGCACAAACGGACGTTGTTATCAGTTGGTGGCGCAGCACTGACCGCCGTGTTGTTACTGTCGGCTTACTTGATTCCGGTGGGTGAACAGCTGATGTCACAAACATTTCAGGTGACCTCCACACCATTAGTTTATATTTCAAAAGAGGCCGTGGCACCGTTGGCGTTAATCAAAAATTCACTGACGAATCAAGTGTTCCACGCCAGCACGGTGAACGTTGGGCCAATCATTTTAATTGGCAGTGTTGTTGGCCTTGGTATGGCTTACAAACAGCGGCATAACCGTGTCTTAGCAACAACGGCGCTGGTGATGCTCTTGATGACAACGAGTCTGTTTCCTTGGGCACTGTTAAACCACACGATGTTTAATACGTTGCAATTTCCATGGCGGCTCTTCTCCATCATTAGCTTATTAGTTGCTTATAATCTGGCTGATCTCAAGTACGGACAGGCGTTTGAACGTGCAGCAAAAGGTGTCCTGCCGTTAGCCGCAGCTGCAATGCTTCTGTTTGGCTTACAATTAGGTGCCAACACTGTCGCGGCATCGCCTAGTCGCGTGGAATCTGAAACGTCATTTGACAAGGTTGACTCATATTATATTGGTGCTGGCCATGAGTACTTACCAAAGTCACTGTCGTACAGCAAAATATTAGCGAACAAAAAGCGGACACTCATTTATAATGATGAGGATGTCACCATTACAGCAACGCGAGATGGTGGTCGTGGTGTCGAATTTCATTACACCGTTCATGATCCACAAAAGCAGGCGAAAATTAACTTACCGTTGGTTTATTATAAAGGCATGCAGGCAGTGAACACACTGGATCATCGCTTCGTTTCAACCGAAGAAAGCCGCAGTGGCATGACTCAACTTAAGCTTTCCGGTTCAGGTAACGTGGCAGTCAATTATGTTGGAACACCACTGCAACGTACAAGTGTCATTGTGACAAGCGTAACGGTAGCAACCCTGATCGTGGGTATCAGCCTTCGGCGTCGTCACCGTCGCTTCTTACTTGTTCGTTTACCGAGGAACAAAAGCAAATAAAATTCATTATTATGGGGGATAACATGGCTAATCAGGTACTCATTGTAGAGGATGAAGACAGTCTGAGTTCTTATCTTAAAACGGAATTGACGTTTGAAAATTACGAGGTCCTCGTCGCTGCTGATGGTGAGGCCGCAATGGCACAGTTTACAGACCATCAGGACACACTGGGGGTTGTCTTACTTGACTGGATGATTCCAAAGCTGAACGGACTGGAAGTCTTACGCCGAATTCGCAAACAAACAACGAACTTACCAGTGATTTTTATGACAGCGCGAGACTATGTCGGTGATAAAGTGGCTGGTTTGGATAACGGCGCCGACGATTACATCACCAAGC
>DMZB01000037.1 GCA_003482405.1 Lactobacillus sp.
GAGCGGCACGATCGTATGTGGCATTTGGTTGTTGTTGATTCAACAATGTTGTGACCATCGATAAGACGCGTCCCGCGGCGAGATCCAACTGTTTGGTTGAAATCTTTTTGTCTTGAAGTCCAGCGAGAATTTCGGCCGTTGATGGGTCACCTTTGCCAGGCATTTCGAGATCCAACCCCGCATTGAGTGAGGCAATATGATCAACGACAGCCATCCAATCGGACATCACAACGCCCTTAAAGCCCCATTCATCACGTAGAATTTCTGTTAGTAAACGATGATTAGCAACGTTTTGAACACCATTTAATTTGTTATATGAGGCCATGACGGCTTCTGGATGCGCATCTTTGACAATGCGTTCGAATGGTGCCAGGTAGATTTCACGCAGCGTCCGTTCATCAATTTCAGAAGAGTTGGTAAAGCGGTGATTTTCACGGTTGTTTGCCGCAAAGTGTTTAACTGTTGCGCCGACGCCACGATCGTGCAGACCATTGATGTAAGCCACACCCATTTCACCAGCAACTAGCGGATCCTCTGAATAATATTCAAAGTTGCGCCCGCCCAACGGTGAACGTTTGATATTTACACCGGGGCCAAGTAGGAGGCTGATACCTTCACTTTGTGCTTCGTCACCAAGGTGTTGGCCAAGATCACGTGCCAGCTCACGATTAAAGGTACTGGCAACGAGGGCAGCGGCCGGGTATGAAATTGCTTGAACGCTATCATTGACACTCAAATTTTCACCAGTCTGTGGCACTTGTTTCCGCAGTCCGGCGGGGCCATCTGTCATCATAATGGCATCGATTTTTTGTGAAATCAGTGCGGCCGTGAACCACATGTTTTTACCGCTCACGAGTGCTGCTTTTTCGGTGTCAGATAATTGTTTTAGCACAAATTGGACTTTTTCGTCCATTGTAAAAACCTCCTTGAATTGAATACCTGAGTCTTAGAATAGTAACTGACCAGTTTGTTATATTTTTACTACGCCGTGTGCGTTTGAGCAGGTCGATGAATCAAACGGCCAACCACGATGATGACGCCAATGATTAAAAATGCGGTCCCAGACAAAATGAGGTTAAACTGTGGGGTCGTATTGTGGAAGAGTTGACCCAGCAGACCCCAGAAATAGGGTGCAATAAATGTTGCGACGTTAATGCCAATAAGCATCATCGAGGAAGCCAATGTTGCCGAATTTGCCGGAGCAACATCCGCCACCCGACCGAATAAGTAGGGGCCAACGAAGGCAGAGGTAATCCCAAGCAAAATTGCAATCGTGAACGTTAACCACAGTGTTCGCGATGTGGCCAGTCCAATAATAAGGATGCCTGTTAGAATCGCGCTCGCTGGCAATACTGATGTGGCAATCCATTTATAAACTGAGCCGTAAACTAAACCGCCAAGCATTTGGCCACCACCAACGATTGCTAGAATCAAACTGCCTTGTGCAGCAGTGCCATAGCCGCCCGCAATGATGAGCGTTGAGGCCTTCAGCGTAACGAGCGTGAACAACATCATAATTAAAAACCACAGTAATGAATAACCAATAACACGTTGGTTGATGTGTTGTTTTGGCTGATCAGTCGACTCGTCAGCTTGATGATCGTTTGGAATTACCAGTGCAAATAAGAGTAAAACGATAAATGAAATTGCGTAAACAATAAAGGTCGTGTGCCAGCCTAATGGGGTTAGCTGCGCCACAATAAGAAAGAATAAAATGCTGCCAACCGCGGTTACGGCGCCCTGAAAGCCCAATAATGTTGCCCGTTCATCGCCTTCATAATAAATGCTGAAGATGCTGTAGGCAATCGAATTGAACAAACCAAGTCCAGCACCGAATCCGAGACGGGCTGCCAAAATCATCCAATAATTAGTGACAAACATGGGTAAAATTCCTGCCACTCCAGTAATCAGGAGGCCGATTAGCACTGTATTTTTCATACCAATTCGGTCACTGACAAACGAACTCAAAATCACAAAGATTAATACCGTGATGCTGGGAGCCGTGATTAGGCCTTCTACGGCGGAATGACTAACACCTGGTAAACTGGCCTCCATAAGCGGAATAACGCCAGCCACCGCGTTTGCAGCTACTAATATGAGCGATATGGACAGTATCGCAACTTTAAAGATCCAACTGTTTGGTGAACGGACCATTGCAATCAACTCCTTAGGATGTGTTGGGCGTACGTGAGACTGATATTAAATTGATGTAAACGTAAAAATGGTCTATTTTGAATGCGTTTACATTTGAACCTAGTTTAGCAACTTTTGGGAGATGAGCTGGTAAAATAGTCTTATAAAAAGTAATTCATAACGCTTGTTTTCGGAATTGGTCCTGTTGTCCGTAAAAATAGCAGAAAGTGTGTATGCATGGCGGTAAATAAAAAAAGAGTTGTCCAAATTATGGAAAACTTTTATACACTCACACACATCAGTATTAGTCAGATTTTAGTCAATGGTCATTGGCTCAGTGTTGGTAATGATCGTTGGCAAAACTTGCTACAACAGCAATTTGAAGACGTTCTTAAAGCTTCTGGCCGACTTGTTGAATGCCTTTATTTGACTGGAACTCATGGTGAACATTACCTATGGTTTCAGCGTTTCTACGGGGAAGGCATTTTAATGGGACCGTTTATCAACTCAACAAACAATGATCAAATTAGCCGTCATCAAACTAATGAAACTTTGACTCATTCGATTGATAGTTCATCTGACACACATTCAGTTTCGTTATCGGCACAGTTTGATTACTTTTCCCGTCAATTTAAAGGTTTGTTACCGGCAGTTATCAGTCAGCCACAACTAAGCGCGAGTGTTCAGTTGTTATTGAGCAGTATTTTTGATCAAAAAACGGCCAATTTATTGCGTCGTCAGCTAATTCGCATCTTAACTGGGTTGCAAACGACCGGGGCTACTTCATCCAGTATGTTCGACAAGTCCGTGAGTGCCCCAACGCAGCCCAATCGTGCTTCTTATGAGGCCGAGACTGCGTTCTATAATACGATTAGGGCAGGACAGGTGGACCAGGTAATCGTCGCCCTTCAACGTTTTTCTGATAGTGGTCAACCAGGATTAGTTGTGCCAGGCAATCAATTGCGCAATGAAAAGGATCTTGCAATTGCAGCAACAACTTTGGCCACACGTTCGGCAATTCAAGGTGGCTTATTTGCAGAAACAGCCTACCAAATTAGTGATAAAACGATCCAAATGATCGAGGCGCAAACAAAATCAAGTGATGTTGTAGGACTCTTGATGACGCGAATGATAGTGTTTACAAAAGCAGTCCATGAGGCCAAACAACATCATTATTCGACGGATATCAATGCGTTAACGGCGTCAATCTATGCACACCGAGCCACCGGTATTACAATTCGGGAACTTGCAGACAAACAGAAAAAGTCCGTTAATTATTTGGCCAGCCGTTTTCATGATGAAACGGGCCGCACATTTACGGATTATCAGAACCGATTTCGTTTAGAATATGCGCAGGAACAGTTAACAACGACCGCTGGGAGTATTACGAGCATTGCCACTGCAATGAATTTTGACGACGCTAGTTACTTTACTAAGTGGTTTAAACGTCTCTGTGGTAAAACACCGACTCAGTATCGACAGAATGTTTAGATGACACTGTGCTATTTGTCATGCTGGTTGTGTGTTTACAGTTGTCTTAAAGACCAACGTGACATTTGTCATAAGAAATCCTGACACCTGATTTATGTAAAATATGTGCGTGAGCAACGAAGACTTCTTTAATTTTACCGTTGGGTTTTTCAACTTATTGATTAAATCCATTTAAATGAATTTATATTCATAATATAGTATAATTTGTGTAACAAAAATTCTAGAGTAACAGCATTAACGAAGAAATCGAGGTAAAAAAATCATGGCGACAAGCATACTGACATTACTGAATGATCAACAACTATCACTGACCGATGTTTCCAGGGATTCCGGAATTGGTCTAAGTACATTAAGCACAGCCATCAAACGTCCGGTTGAAACTTGGAGTCTACGGATTATTAATGGCTTAGCAAAGTCATTATTTATGAAACCCGGAGATTTGGTGGACGAAATTCAAGATTTACCATATCAACTAATGATTAATGATCAGAAGCAAACAATTCAGGGCGTTTATATCGCCAACAAGTCAGATTATATGAATATCAAATTTGTAGTTAAAAGCACTGCAATGGAAGGCTGGCAACCAGAGGCCCAGGACATTAGGCGTCTAAGGACGGAATCTGAAGATAAAAATTCAATTCGCAAGCAACGTGCACAGTCAATTCTCAGTGAGGAGCAGTAGATGGACAACACTCACGATGAATTATTTACTCGTTTTCAGTACGCCAACGGTACTTTGAAAAACAAATTTGGTATTGAAGATCGTACAAAGTTACGAGAGCTTGATTATGTTGAAAGCGCTCAGAACGGAATTGCCTTGTTGCAATTGAAACCTGTTATTTCAGATTTGAGCTTTTTAAGGAAGATTCATAAAATTCTTTTTGGAGAATTGTACGAATGGGCGGGTGTGTATCGTGATTATAATTTAACTAAAGGGAGTACCACTTTCTTGGAACCAGCCTTTTTTGCAACAGCAACATCTGAAATTAATCGTTTGCTGACTGGTATTTACGAACATGGCGACCCTTTGTTGAATTATGCAAAGGTCTTGGATGCTATCAATAATTTACATCCATTTAGAGAAGGAAATGGACGATCAATTCGTTTATTTTTACAAATTTTTGCGGCAAATAACGGTGATTATCTAGATTATTCTAATAACGATTCACAAATTATTGAAGCATTGGCCAGCGCAGACATAAAAGGCATTGCTGGTTTATTGACCTTAGAGAAAATCGCAACTACTGACGATGCATTTGCCGATATTGCGAAAAAACGGTTATCAGGTCGTTAAAGGGAGCAATACCTATCTCAGTAGCCACACTTTTTAACAGTTTTCAGTCACTTGACTATTTATAAAAAATTTCATTCACAGAAAAGGACAATATAATAAGTCAGCAAACCTTACAGATAGCTGAACAAATCCACAAGCAGCGTATTCTTTCACAAGAACAACTGACTACACGACTGCACGTGTCTCGTCAAGCGGTGTCTAAATGGGAAAACGGTCAAACGTTGCCTGATATCTTGACCATGACTAGCATGGCGGAATTGTTTAATGTGACATTAGATCAGCTTGTGTATGGTGACAATGGTCATGGACAAGTTCAGGGCAGTTTGACAATTAACAATAAACAAAAAGAAAATGAGAAGCTTAATTTAGCTGCAAAAAGTACTGCTTCGAATGCAAACAAGCCAAAATCAGACGTTTTTGTGCCGTCTTTTTTGTCGGAAAAAGCTCAACAAAAAATTCGGGAACATAATATTTCCAGAGGACGATTCTTATTTCACGTGATTCTTTTTCTAGTGTGTGTGACCATCGTGGCGACGCTTATTGTGCGTTTGATAATGGCAATATAGTCATAAAGCATGCACTTCAAAGTTGCTTTTTCATTTTTTAAAAC
>DMZB01000033.1 GCA_003482405.1 Lactobacillus sp.
GTACTATGATTGTAAAACCGGCTAAGATACTGTTAAGGGATAGGCTGGAAATTATTGTCGGATAGAAGAATGGATAATATGTTAGTTAGCCATGAAATAATTAGAAAACAGATATGCTCTTGCTTAGTTCCGTGTTTGAATTTTTTATTTTTAAATTATTTATACCATGATGAAAAGAACAGGTGATTATTTTAAACGGCAGCACAAGTGGCTATTTAGTATTGTGGCAGTAGGGATAGCACTTTGCTTCGCTGCTTGTAAGAGCAACGATGAAGTAGCAGTGACTTCTCCTTTCGATCCTTCAAAGGCAGTGACGATTACCGATTTTGTTCCTAAAACAGGAGGTGGTGGCCAACGCCTTGTTGTTTATGGCTCAAATTTCGGGACGGATACTTCGTTGGTGAAAGTAATGGTTGGCGGTATGCCAGCAGTTCTTGTCAGTGTAAAGGGTAACGCTCTTTATTGTTATGTTCCATCGAAAGCTTATTCAGGGAAAATTCAAGTCTCTGTCGGCAGAGGAGATAGCACTCAAACGGCAACTGCTACAGAGAATTTTTCTTATGAAAAGAAAATGGTAGCAGGAACTTTATGTGGTTACAAAAATGCCCGTGGTGATCAGGGATGGCAAGATGGTCCCTTTGCAACTTGCAGTGGTTTCTCCCTCGACGGTGTATTGAAGTTTGATCCACTAAACAAAACTCATTTGTATGTTTGCTACGACGGCGCTGACATTCAGCTCCTTGATCTGAAGAATCGCATGCTTACCACGCCAATTTCCCGTTCCAACTTTGGCAACCAGCGTTTACGTGATATAAATTTTACCAACGATGGTCAGTATATGCTTGTTACCGTTGATGCCAATTATGCAGGAATGGGAAGAACTCCTAGTGAGTACATCCTAAAACGAAATGCTGACGGAACATTTAATAATGCCTCCAGCATAAATTTGATTGCTGCCTATGGGAGTACTAACGGTGCCGCTATTCATCCTGTAAACGGCGAATTATACTTTAACAGTTACGAACGGGGGCAAATATTCCGTCTTGATATGAATAAATATTTCGATACCATTCTTAATGGAAAGCAATGGGGACCTAACTTTTCTGATGGTAACTATACGGAACTATTTACAATTCAAGATGTCGGCTGGGAGACAAAAATTTTCATTCATCCTTCGGGTAAATATGCTTACCTTCTGGTAGTTAATCAAGCCTATATCTTGCGTACCGATTACAATGAAGCAACAAAAAGTTTTGCCCCTCCTTATGTCGTAGCCGGAGAAGCCCGTAGTGGTGGCTGGACTGACGGAGTAGGAACAAGTGCCAGATTGTCCCGTCCTTATCAGGGAGTTTTCGTGAAGAATCCTGACTATGTGGCTGCTGGACGTGATGACCAATATGATTTCTATTTTTGTGATTCCTATAATGACTGTATCCGTATTTTGACGCCCGAAGGAATAGTAAAAACTTATGCTGGACGAGGAAACACCACTACGGTTACGGATAATCATACTTTTGGCAATGAGGATGGTGATTTGCGGCAAGTGGCACGATTTTGGGATCCGACGGGTATTGTATATGATGAAGCAAGCAAGACTTTCTATATTCTGGATCGTGGAAACTGCGAAATGCGTACCATTTCATTAGAAAAGTAATAAATGAATAAACACGATAAAAGAGATGAAAAAACACATAATTATACTTGTTTTCTTAATTAGCACTTCGCTCAACTTAGCTGCGCAAGCAAATGTCTATGTAAGCGGAACGGTAAAAGATGCAAAAGGAGAAGCCTTAATCGGAGTCAGTATCACCATAAAAGACGTTCCCGGAATGGGTACTGTTACTGATTTAGACGGACACTATAAGCTTAAAATGGAACCTTACCATACTTTGGTATTCACCTATATAGGTTATGAAACGAAAGAAGTGTTGGTAAAAGATCAGCATACGGTCAATATTATCATGAAAGAAGCCGCAGCCAATGCGTTGAATGAAGTAGTAGTGACCGGCATGGGAACACAAAAGAAACTGACCGTGACGGGCGCCGTTACAAACGTTGACATAGCTCAATTAAAGCAATATTCTACGTCTAATCTTTCGAATGCGTTGGCCGGTAATGTGCCGGGGATTATTGCTATGCAGACATCTGGACAGCCTGGTCAGAATACTTCTGAATTTTGGGTGCGAGGCATTTCCACTTTCGGTGCTAATAGTAGTGCTTACATTCTTGTTGACGGCGCTGAACGTAACAGTATTGATGATATTAATATCGAAGATATTGCGTCTTTCACCGTATTGAAAGATGCTTCAGCTACAGCTATTTATGGTTCAAAGGGCGCAAATGGCGTTATTCTGATTACTACCAAGCATGGACAAGCAGGCAAGGTGAATATCAGCGCTAAAATCGAGAGTTCGTACAATGCTCGTACCATTACTCCAAAATTCGTGGATGGAATCACATATGCTAATTTGATTAATGAAGCGAATGTCACCCGCAATAAGGGAGTAGTTTATCAACCTGAAGAACTGGCGCTTATCCGTTCTGGTCTTGATCCAGATATCTATCCGAATGTGGATTGGGAGAAAGTGATCCTTAAACCGGGGGCGGGGAGCTATCGTGCCAATATCAATATGAGTGGCGGTGGTTCAACTGCTCGTTACTATATTTCGATTGCCTATACAGATGACCAGGGAATGTTTAAGACCGACCGTATTTTAAGGAAAGATTACGATACGAATGCCGATGCCAAACGTTGGAATTATCGTGTGAATACTGATGTCAATCTTACAAAAACTACATTAGTTAGTGTTGGCGTGTCAGGCTCACTGCAAATGCAGAATAGCCCCGGTTTAGGAAATGCCGCTAATGGTAATTATAACCTATGGGGTGAATTGTTCGGCTATAATGCACTTCTTACTCCAGTAGTTTATTCAAACGGTTATATCCCTGCTATGGGTACAGGGGATCCGAATAACCCGACAGTTATGATGAACCCTTGGGTAGAAAGTACACAAACTGGTTATAACGAGATATGGATCAACAATATCCAAACCAATATTAATCTAGATCAGAACCTTGATTTTATTACTAAAGGTTTACATTTCGTTGGACGTTTCGGATAC
This sequence comes from Lactobacillus sp., assembly GCA_003482405.1. Classification (GTDB taxonomy): domain Bacteria; phylum Bacillota; class Bacilli; order Lactobacillales; family Lactobacillaceae; genus Furfurilactobacillus. The sequence continues at coordinate 3,123 of DMZB01000033.1, forward strand.
AATACTGATAATCAAAATGAAATCGATCGTCATCGCTGGCCAGAACTGTGGAAAGCATTAAACCGTAACTCAACGACTGGTCAAATCAATTGGCAACACTTGAAGGATGCAAGTGACATGGTCCAGACAAGTGGAAGTATAGGAGACCGCTACGATTTCGTTGACCTTCTTTTGAGTTGGGATCACAGTTTTGCTAAATTGCATAATACGGGCGTGACGATGAGATATACTCAGGACGAAAGGATGAATTCAAATGCGCAGAATATTGGCAGCGATATAAGGAACGGTGTGGCCAAACGTAATGAAGGCTTGGCGGGACGTTTCACTTATAACTATGCTTTACGATATTTCTTCGACTTCAATTTTGGTTACACTGGTTCCGAAAATTTTGCACCGGGACACCGCTGGGGGTTCTTTCCAGCTTTTTCAGGAGCATGGAATATAGGAGAGGAGAAGTTCGTCAAAAAACATATAAAATGGATCGATCTATTTAAGATACGTTATTCACACGGTAAGGTGGGAAATGATAATCTGGGCGATAATAACCGTTTTCCTTATTTGTACACAATCTCAGGTAGCACAACTGGCTACAATTGGGGCACATCCGATTATACTCATTGGTTTGGAGGAACCCACTATACGCAGATGGCATCCCCTTATGTAACTTGGGAGATCGCCACGAAAAATGATCTGGGTACAGATATTTCGTTTTTTGATGGCCATTTCTCGGCAACGTTGGACTATTTCTCCGAAAAACGTACGGGTATTTACATGGTCCGAAATTTTTTACCCGAAATTACAGGTTTGGAAAGTGCGCCGAGCGCCAATGTAGGTTCTGTCAGTTTAAAAGGTTTTGATGGCAATTTTGCATTTAAAGAGAAAGTGGGTATGGTTGGTGTCACCTTCAGAGGTAATATGACCTATAGCAAGAATAAAGTATTGAATGAAGATGAAGAAAATCAAGTTTATGCTTACCAATATCTGAGCGGTTATCGAGTTAACCAACAAAGAGGTCTTATTGCACTGGGACTTTTCAAAGATTACGACGATATTAGAAACAGTCCTAAGCAACAATTTGGTGTGGTGCAACCCGGTGATATTAAGTATAAAGACATCAATGGTGATGGTGTGGTGGATGGAAACGACCAGGTAGCTATTGGCGCAACCAGCACTCCAAGTTTGATTTATGGACTTGGCGCATCGGTCACCTGGAACGGGTTTGACTTCAATTTTCAGTTCCAAGGAGCGGGGAAAAGTACTTTCCCTATTATGGGTAAATGTGTATGGGCATTCAGTGCAAATCAGTGGGGAAATATTTATCAAGGTTTAGTGGATAATCGTTGGATCCTGTCCATTATACACATCT
>DMZB01000084.1 GCA_003482405.1 Lactobacillus sp.
GTAGGATGTGCGGCAACCGCCGTCAATAACGCGGAGGCCGAAGAACTACAAACACAAATTCCGCAGTGCAACCAAGCAGTCAGTCCGTTAAGGACATGCGGCGTGCAGACATCGCCAATCGCCGGTGAACAGTCAGCGCGCCGCCAAGCGCCTACTATATCGACAAGTGAGCATAGCACAACGAACGCAGCATCAACGCAAGCGACCAGTACAGTGGCCGCACCGACCAATCAGCCTGCATCGACGACGGGTACGCCAGCAGGAGCACCGGCACGTGCAAAAAAAGCAATGGCATCTGCCAGTCATGCGAGCGCCAACGTTAATTTAGCTAAGATCTATCCGGTTTTAAAAGCTGCGACCAAACATGATTTGGACGTAATGCGTGACGTTTGGGATGATCTGTTAGATACTTTGCCTGTAACGCAAAAAGCGATGATGCATGTGTCTAAACCGGTGGCGGCTAGCAATGAAGGCGTGATTGTCTCTTTTAGTTACGCGTTCTTCTTTGATAAGGCAGCCACTGACGACGGGCTACGTAAAGCACTTGAGGACAATTTAAATCGGCTAACGGGTGACCTGACAGATGTTTGGTTTGTGCCGGAAGATCAGTGGCCGCAGATTCGTAAAGACTTTTTGACGGATCATAAAGAGGAACTGACAGGTGGCAACACACCGTCAACCGATGGAACACCGGCTGCAGCACCAACGGCTGTCGTACCACCAACTAGTGAGCATGATGACACTGGTGTCAGTGAACCAGAAAATGAATTGGTGACCAAGGCGCAACAGTTGTTTGGTGCGGATAATGTCACGATTAAAGACGATTAAACGTTTGAAATTTCAAAAATAATGGAGGAACACAATTATGATGGGTGGAAACATGCAAAGCATGATGCGTCAGGCACAAAAGATGCAAAAGCAGATGAAGGCGGACCAGGAAAAGCTGGAAGCCGAAAGTTTTACAGGCACGGCACCAGATGAGATGGTGAAGGCAACCTTCACCGGTGACCACAAGATGACAGATTTAGTGGTTAACCCAGAGGCGATTGACCCAGACGACCCAGATATGTTGGCAGACATGGTATTAGCAGCCGTCAATGACGCCATGAAGCAAATTGATGACGCGACAAACTCGACCATGGGCAAGAACAGCCGCGGTTTAGGCATGTAGTAATAAACGAGGTAAACAATGGATTATCCAGAGCCAATTGCACAATTGATTGAAAGTTACATGAAGTTGCCGGGTATTGGAGCGAAAACTGCCACCCGCTTGGCATTTTACACGATTGACATGGACGGCGATGACGTGACCGGATTCGCCAAGTCGTTGATTTCGGCAAAACGGGATCTGCACTTTTGCTCAATCTGCGGCAATATCACAGAAGAGGATCCATGTTCGATTTGTTCTGACAAATCGCGTGACCAAGATACGATTTTGGTCGTCGAAGAGCCCAAAGATATCATGTCGATGGAAGCGATGCGCGAGTATCATGGCTTATACCATGTGCTCCACGGCGTGCTGTCGCCCATTGAGGGCAAGGGTCCCGAAGATATCAACATCACAAGCCTGGTCAAACGTTTGCAGGAACATGATGAAATTAAAGAGGTTATTGTTGCAACCAACGCCACACCAGAGGGTGAAGCGACTGCAATGTACCTGTCCCGTCTGATCAAGCCAGCGGGCATCAAGGTAACGCGTTTAGCCCATGGCTTATCAGTTGGTTCAGACATCGATTACGCTGATGAAGTGACATTACTGAAGGCGGTCGAGGGCAGGACAGAAATGTAGAGAGTGACGTCGAAGTCCGAGAAAAGCCGAGCAACAAGAAGCAGGCAAAGTCATCACACAAGGAGATTAATGATGTTATTTCAGCGACGACCGCGATTACGAGATCAATATAATGAAGTATTGCTTGATGATATCGACCGTGCAAAGCGTAGTTGGGATCGGGCAGTCGAGACAGAAACGGCAGTTGTGGACGAAGGTAATGGTCGTGAACTGTCGGCTCAAACGGCATTAGCACGACAAAAGTACATGTTACTGTTCCGTGAGGCACGTGAGCGTAAAGTGCGGGGACGGTTGCAGGCATCGGTGTTTGATAACTAGCTGTTAATACAAATCATGGGGTTATTCATTTTTAAACACGGTTTTTTTGATTCACCTAAACTTTATTCTTTACAATTAGTTCTACCGTGAAGTCAAATTTATCTGTGGTAAGAGTGTATTTGGGTTTGTGCTACCTACCAACAGGCATTCTAATTTTGGGTTTGTGCTACCTACCAACAAACATTCTAATGTACACTCTTAATCTGCTACTGTGATATCAGTCACAGTGGCATTTTTTATACATAAGTTGAGGAGAATTGATTAGCAGCAGAAATAAGTTATGAACGTCAGCATTTTCATAATAAGTAAATAATATCTAATAAATTTTGTAGTATTACTTAATAACCACGAGACCAGAAACCTATTTTAAAATTTCTGAAGTAACATCTTTTTTCGTAAAAAAACCTCCATTTTGCGTATGTAACTATATCAAGCAAAATGGAGGTTATTTATGCGACGACTGATGATAGTAACGGCAATCCTACTTGGGTTACTGGTGATAGATGAAACCCAGGCAAGAGCAATGAGCCGGGCTAACTTTTTGAACCAAATTTCGACTGGTGCCCAGCAAAACTGGCAACAGTACGGCATATTGCCGTCGGTGACCGCGGCCCAAGCAATTTTGGAAAGCGGATGGGGAACCTCGCAGTTATCCACAAGCGCGCACAATCTGTTTGGCATTAAAGGTGTTTACGCGGATGGTGGTACGGTGCAAATGCCGACTCGCGAGGTGTTCAATGGCCGTTCAATGATGATCTGGTCAAACTTTCGAGCATATCCGACACTGAGTGATAGCGTGGCTGATCATGGCCGATTTATCGCTAATAATAGTCGTTATCGGAATGTTTTAGGCGAAAGGAATCCATGGGTGGCCGTTCAGAAGTTACAACAGGACGGTTATGCGACAGACCCAGCTTATGCCAGTGAACTCATGCAGATTATTCAAAACAACCAATTGATGATCTGGGATAATGGCACTGGACTACATCAACCGTTTGATAATCGACCAAATGGGATTCACGAAAATACAATCGTCCGATTACGGCCGCAAATTCGACGGTACGTGATTCAACCCGGCGATTCGTGGTGGAGAATTGGGCAGGCAGCCGGACTTTCAATGCAAACGATTAGCCAAACGAGTAAAACGCCAATCCGCTGGTGGATCTATCCCGGTCAGTGGTTGTGGATGGTACAACCGCGAAATTACATTGTCCAACCCCACGACACGTGGCAGCGGATTGAGCGTGCATGGCAGTTGGCACCTGGTAGTTTGGCAACCGCTAATGGGTATTCAGTTCATCACCGGTTAAAAGTCGGTATGAAGTTAGAATTACCGTTTGCGGCGTAATTCCGTTAGACAGCGACCCCTACATTACAGTACAATAAACTTATTGACGATAAGGGAGTTTGGAACAGTGAAAACAGGCGCATTGATAACTTTTGAGGGGCCCGATGGGGCAGGTAAAACCAGTGTTTTGAATGCGCTGATCGATGATTATTCGCTTCAACTAGGGGAACAGCTGTTAACGACCCGTGAACCAGGTGGCAACAAAATTTCTGAAGCGATCCGAACGATTATTATGGATCAGGCGAATACGGAAATGGATGCGCGCACGGAGGCTCTGTTGTTCGCAGCGGCAAGACGCCAGCATTTGGTTCAAACGGTGTTGCCAGCATTGAAGGCCGGCAAGGTTGTTTTCTCAGACCGCTATGTGGACAGTTCGATTGCCTACCAAGGCGCGGGTCGGGAAATCGGTGAGGCAGCTGTCGCTGATATGAATTTGTTTGCGACAGAAGGCTTGACACCAGATTTAACGATTTACTTCGATGTTCCGTCTGAAGTTGGGTTAACCCGAATTCATGAATATCGGTCAGACGAAGTGAACCGGTTAGATAATGAAGAGCTATCGTTTCACCGGCGGGTTCGCCACGCGTATCTCAAATTGTTGCAAGAAGAACCACAACGCATTACACTGATTGACGCAAACCAACCGCTGGAAAAAGTCATTGCCGATACAAAGCGCGTCATTGCTGAAAAATTTCCTGACGTATTTTCATGAAAGTGATGCCGGAGCTCGGGAGAAGCTGAGCAATAAGAAGGAAGATGAAGTATTCGGTGGTTTTCCGAATAGTTTGGCTTTCGGCTTATGCACAGGCTTCTGAGCGTCAGGTGCACGTTTGCGAGAGTGATGCCAAAGCTCGGGAGAAGTCGGGCAATAAGAACTCAGATAAAACATGATCGCGGTTGTGAGCTTTCTTCATAGGAGGAGTAACGCATATGAAAATGATTATTGCAATTGTTCAAGATAAAGAT
>DMZB01000034.1 GCA_003482405.1 Lactobacillus sp.
CCCACGAAGCCAATATTGATAGAAAAACGTTTTATGCTCATTTTTCTTCAGTAGCTTCTGTTCTTATGTCTATAGAGCAAGATATTATTCATACAATGATGTCCGGATTGCCACAAAATCATTTTGATTTAACTAAGCTGATTATCGCGATGAATCAAAACATGCATACTTATCGAGCCTTTTTTCTCCATATGGCACAAACTCATGATCATGCTTTTTTCATTGCACACAGTGAAAATAACATCACAGCAGTTTTGCAAAAAACAATACCACAATCGCCAACCGTCAGTAATTATGAACGTTACATCAGAATTAGATTAGTCTCGTCGGGAATTGTACGTGTGTACTTAGATTGGCTGAGTGATCCTCATAATACGTCAATGGAGCAGATGACAAACATTCTCAATCAAATAATTACCCCAATTTTGCGACCATTGATGACATCCAATGACACTTAGTTTTTTTGACTACTTTTATTCGCCAGCAAACTGCCCCGCCAATCTTCCAAACGTCAACGCATGACTTGCAGTCAAACCTGGTACATGATCGGGATATGAACCCCAGAAAAAACCACCAGAGCAATTACCAGCTGCGTACAATCCTTTAATGACATTGCCTTGCTTATTGGTTACCTGCATATGTGTATTGACCCGCAGGCCATCCAATGTTGCTAGCAAACGGCCACCAACGATAGCGCCATAGTACGGTGCTTCGCTAACCAGTTCCAGTCGATATGTCTCTTTTCCAAAGTCGCTATCCTTCTGCGAAGCGACCATTTCGTTGTATCGTTGAATACTTTCACTAAGATTATCCACTGGCATATTCAACTTGGCGGCTAATTCTTCAATCGTATCAGCCTTCTGAACTAATCCTTCCTCAAGGCGATCGCTAACTCCCTTTCGCGCCACATCGCCTGTGAAAATACCGGGGAATCCCAAACGAGAGCAGCCGAGCGTGTGATACTGCTTCAAGTAATCATCTGTCATCGTTGACTCAGTCCAAATCATCGCACTTAAATAGCCAGGTTGTTTTGAGGCCGCGTTCATTTGGAACTGGTATGGTGCGCTTTCATTGAAAAAACGTTTGCCCTGTAGATTCACTTTCAGCATCGGGTAAGACCCTAGCCACAAATAACCAGGATCATTCGGCGGTGTAAGATCAACTTCATAGAAGTCCTTGGCGTTTGTCCCTACTGGAACGGCACCACGATTGAAAACAATGGACGCCGGTTGTTCATCCTTGGCCGCGCCAATCTCCATCGCAGCCACTAGGCCAGAGCCGTCGTCACGCTGGCTATCAGTGTACACATTAGTTTTTAGGCCTAATGGATTCCATTCCTGCATCAACGCCTCGTTTGATCCGTACCCACCTGTACATAAAATGACACCTTTCTTGGCAGATACTTGATAAACACGGTTGGTCTGAACATCTTTGACCATGACGCCAGTAACCCGTCCATCCGTTACAACGAGTTTCTCCAACTTAGTCCGCCAACTGAATTCTGCACCGAGTTCTTCAGCCTTTTCGATGACCCAGTTGCCATAACCCATTTCCCAATATTTACCGTCTGCAGCGGTGACTTCATTCCCAGATGGAAAGGCTCGATTTCTGTCACTTTCATAATAGGCATCTTTTGTCGCTTGCATATACGCACCGTGTGGACGAAGAACCTCATCGTCTAGCCAATCGACGGTCTCAGAACTATGGTCTGCCCACTCATTCAACAACGTTTCATCAACATTTCCTTGTGCAAACGTCGACAGGAAATTAACTAATTCATTCTTATCAATTTCAACGTGCGCAGCTTTTTGTGCCTTGCTGTGTGTGGACGCAATCGTGTCGCGATACAGGTAGCCTGCACTGCCGCTCTTATCAATGACCAACACACTGTCACCATTTTCACTTGCTGCTGCAGCGGCCATACCGCCAGCATTGCTCGCACCCACGATGATTACATCATATTCATTTGCCTTCATGATAAGGCCTCCCGTTTACTAACTTTCGTTTGAGATTCTTCAAAGTGATTTCTGGCAATCAATGCAATTAACAACAGAATTATTAAGGTAATAACCAAGAAGAAACCATATACAGCAATAAAACTGCCCGCCTTCTCTGCAATCAAGTTATTGATTGGCATCGCAAACGCCCCAATCACAAACGCAATCGAACTAACATACGAAAATCCTTTTGCAAAAGCCCGTTTGCCTAATGCCGCGCTCGCAATCGTTGTCACACCAGTACCAAGGTACTCGTAAATCACATCGTTGATGCCTGCACCAAAGATTGCCAAACCAGCTGAATGTGATTTAGTCGCTACAATCTGCAATACATAAGACACTACAGCAAGTGAGAACCAAATCAGACTCGCCCGTTCGGCCCCAAATTTGTCACAGGTCCAACCAATGACTGGGTTCAAAACGATATCAAACAGCATTGCTGCGGTGACCATAAAGCCGCCAACCGCACCACTAAAATGTGTTGTCGCAGCATATGTTGGAAACATTTGGTTCAAAACTGCTGGAAATTGTAATAAAACGATGATGACAAGCAATAACCAAAAGGCTGGAGATTTAAAAATGGCATGGTTGGAAACCGATTCAGTTTCTGTTGTTTCCAACTCAACCTGACTACCCTCTACATAGCCATAGGGTTGTCGATGTTCTTGTGACGGAGTGAAGTCAACGCCAAACAATGAACACGGAATACTGATCACCGCTACAATAACCGCCAGTATTGTTAACGCTTGTTGCCAGCCATACACAGAAATCAGTTTGGACAATACCGGACTCATAATCCCTTGAAAAACTGAGGTGATTGCCCAACATAAACCAACCGCCAATCCACCTTTCTCAGCAAACCAGTTATCAAGTAAAATACCGACTGGAACAAATGACATAAAAGAAATAGCAACACCGATCACAAGAGCAATCAAGAAAAACATCCACACACTGGTAAAATGTGGCATCAGTAACAAACTTACTGTGACCGCCACACTCGCAACAGCGTAAACGACGCGGTTGTTCACCTGTTGCAGAATTCTTGGAATGTTTGGCATCATAACCGCCATTACTAACACAACAATTGTGTAGTAATACGAAATCGTTGATATTTCCGCATGAACGGACAAACTCAATGGTGCTAAAAAGGATCCCATTAGAACTGTACTCGAACCTAAACAAACAGCAGATATCAGACCAATGCAAATCATCACGATCCAAGGCCGAACATTTCTTTTTTGCTTCGACATAAGCTCACCCCGCATAGTTTTTGTTTCAACTTGATAATACAGTTTTGTTAGCGCTATCATTAATCAACTACTGAATAGCATTATGAAAAACTGGAATGGTGCACGATGAACTCTACTCAAATCAAGTGTTTCCTATCACTAGCAAGAACCCTAAATTTTACAAAATCAGCCAATGAACTGTTTTTGTCACAATCAACAGTATCCAAAAACATCAAAAACTTGGAAAAAGAATTGCAAGTTTCTCTCTTCAATCGTGATTATCATAAAATCGAACTAACTGAACAAGGTCGTGTTTTCAACAACAGAATGTCGCTAATCACGACAGAAATTGATAACACAATTGCAGACATTCAACAGGGCACAAATATTGAACGGCCAACTGTTCGGATGGGTTATACGGATTTGCCATTTGAAAAGAAGTGGCTGCCCATCGCGCTCCGGCTGATCAAAGCACATACACACGTTCAGTTAGTGCCTTATTTTGTCGATCCCGGCCATGACAGGAACATCAATGCTCTCGTTGGTGAAGGTAAAATCGATTTAATGATTATTCAAAATGACATTATGGCCGGCAAAAAGGACGTCCAGTACATGGAGCTCTTTCAAAAGGGCTTCTCCGCCGTCATCCCCGAAGATGATGCCTTATCACTGAACAATACGGTAAGGATTCAGGATTTACTGGGTAAACGCATCTATTTCTGGAATGGCAGTGACAATTTTCCTGCAATCGAAAGCTTAAAATTCGATATTCGTAGCCAAAATAAAAATGTAAACTTGATCGAAGAAAACGACTCTTCCAACCTAATCGCCTACGTACGCGCCAAAATGGGTATCGGCGTTGTTCCCAGTATCCTGTATAACAAGGCAGACACCGACATTCGCTATGTACCTTTAGAAACTAGTCAAAAGCTCTCCTATGGCATCGTCTCTGCCACAACTTCTGATAAACAAGACGCAATAAAAAAAGCCTGCAAGTATATTTCGCAGGCAATCAATATTTGTAAGTCACAATGGTGAATCAAAAAATGCCCCGTAACTGCTAGCATCGAGCTAACAGTTACGGGACATTTGATGTTTAAAGCATTTGTCTGACAAACTCTACATAACCAGTATCAGTCCAAAATCACCTATTTTGAATAGTTTCATCTTCATTGATATAAAGAATCTGATAGCCGATTTTCTGGAAATAGCAAGTTAATGATGATCGATCTTGAGTTCTCTTACAATCAATTTTTGCCGCTTGTTAATGGTTTTGAGTAGACTACTTATTTAGAGAACATCGTAAAATAAAATCAACGGTAAACACGTCACTCTTTTTAACGTCAACACTGTCAATTTGACATTTCAGAGTCCTTATTTGAATTTACCAGCTTCCGATAATTGATTGTATTTCAGTTTCATGGCTTCACTTAGTCGAAGATACTCGTTTGCTGATAAGTTCTTCCATTCGTTCGCCAACTGCCTATCAGCATCGCTTAAACCGTCTTCGAACGAATCTATATGTTTGCCAATAAAAGCAACAACACTATCGCAAATTCGTTTATCACGAGATTTTATATCCTCTATTACCCAGTTTTCTTCCGTACTGGAGCCTAACTCACGAGCAATAGCAATCTTAGATTCTCTATACCTTATCTTTTTTTCACCAAAATAGTTGTTTGCCGCTGATATATTGAGCTTTTTCTCCAGTGGTATCTTATTCCCGATATGTTCTATTACTTCCTCCACTTCGTCTCTCTTATATCCAAATAGATAATTTTGTTGCCATTTTTTAGGTAAAATGTGATCAATTTCCCAGTGTTCAGGTAATAAAGTAGTTTGATGACCGTTCTGGTAAGCAAGAAACTTCAACAAACATTTAACAATTCTATAATGAGGTAGTTCCATTTTTTGAATCAGCTCGTCACGATCGATATCCGGATGAAAGCTAGGTTGTTTATTATTGATTGTAGCAACATTCAAAATCAATATGCTATTTTTAACGGCATTCACGCCTGGTTGAACTATAAATCTGCCAATCAAACCAGCAACCAGCTGCTCTAGAAAAACTTTAAAATTTGATTCAAAATGATCCTGCTCAGAGTACTCTAAATAGTAAGTATTAACAGGATATTTCCAAAACTCATTTGGAAAATCTACCAGGATATCCAATAGCTTTCTGATTTCAAGATTCTGACTCCAGGCATCAGTTTGAGATTCACGCGTATAAACTACGGTCCAAAGCCTCAAAGAGTGACTAATATCGCCAAGTAAGTGCGGTAAAAATAGACGCTCAAACTTTTGAGCAGAAAAATATTTTCGTAGTCCAGGAGTAGTTGTATCCCTGTCGCCATCTAAGGCACGCAAATAAAACATATAGTAGTAAAACAGATCTTGAATATTGATATGCGCTTCACTGCAACCTTGCTCAAGATCCTGCCAGTTTTCTACAAATTCTTTCTTCGCAGTTTTTCCTTGAAGGTGATTATAAATTTTTGCTTTGAAAATATCTGAATCGCTCAGTTTAACTGATGAAGGTTTTAATGCGCGGTTTGTAAAATTAAGTTA
>DMZB01000210.1 GCA_003482405.1 Lactobacillus sp.
GTTGAAACGCGCTCAAATCCAGCTGTTGTGGTTTGGCCATGAATTCCAGAGATCCGTTAACAATCCCAGTGTCATACCCAAAGAGTAGAGATCCCATCGCTGAAATGAACGTCGCCGCCCAAAGGAAGCCAACGTGAGAATTTTGATCCTTACTTTGCTCCATTATTGAGTCTTCTTTCTTTTAAGTAGTTACAGGTCATCCTTTTGGAATATCAACGAGCTGACCTGTTGCAGCTGATTGCTGACATGCTTTAGCAATCTTTAAAGCCCGAATACCGTCGTCAACGGTGACAGAAGGTTGCTGACCCTGTGCAATATTGTTAACGAAATCCTGAACCTCGTCGAGAAAGGCTTCGTCAAAGCGAGCCCCAAAGCTCTGTAATTGTGGCTTGGAAACGCCATTTTCGCTAAAGATTGTGACACGGTTAAGATCAGGATGCTCGCCGACACGCAGCCAACCATCTGAATCCATGACTTCAAGTTCAACTTGATTTCCGTGGGCTGCATGACGACCGCCAATTAAGGTTCCGATTTCCCCACCATCCATTTTGAGCTGGGCAACACCTGTTTCAAATTCGCCAATTTCTGCTAACTCTGGTGCAGCAATATTGCTTGTTAGGCCATAGGCTTGAACTGGTTCTTGATGCGTAAACCAGCGAATTAAATCGACATCATGAATATTCATGTCAACGAAGATACCGCCAGAATCTGCTTCTGTAGCAAACTTCTTGAAGCTCTCCATTCCAGAAATTGGGTCAATTCCGTAGCCACGCATATAAATAATCTTACCGATTTTACCTTCATCAACGATTTTTTTAGCGTACTGGTACGACTTATCATAGCGTCTCATAAAGCCGCTTTGGAAAATTTGCTTTGGATGCTGATGAATAGTGTCCGCCATTTGTTGAACTTCGTTTAGGTCCAGCCCTAATGGTTTTTCACAAAAGACGTGTAATCCTGCATTCATTGCGTAGATGGTCATTTCCGGATGGAATGGTGTCGGTGCCACAATGACAACGGCATCCAAATTAGATTGGTCGATCATTTCTTTATAGTCGAGAAATGTTTTTTCAATTCCTAATTCGTCATGCGCCCATTTCAATTGGTCTTTATCAAGCGCACAAGCTGCAACAACATCGACGCCTTGAATCTGTTGGGTGAGATGCCTTGCATGCCTAGACCCCAAACGTCCTAAACCAATAATTCCAACACGTACTGGATTGTCTTGATTTGTCATAATTACCCCTCCCAGGATATTTGACCTTTACTTAGCGGCATACAAAGCTGGTGCTTCTGGGAAACTCAAATCTTGTGTAGCACCCTTATCGTTCAATGATGTGATTGCAGCATCTGCTGTAACCGCAGCAATATACCCGTCCCATGCAGACGGACCAACTGGTGATTCTTCAGCGGAGACATGGTTGATAAAGTCGCGGAATTCAATGTCATAAGCACTTTCGAAACGTGCCTTCCAGTCTGTCAAAATAGCCGTGCTGTATTCAGCGTTTAAGCGCGTCGCAACTTGTGGCACCGTTGGCAATTCCAGGACACCTTCTTCACCAATAACGTCACATTTAATGTCATAACCATATTGACAACGAACAAAGACTTCGATGATGATGTTGATCCCGGTCTTCGTTTCCATCATGACGATCATTGGGTCTTGAATCTTAGCGTTCTGAACATACTTGGTCTGTTTAGGACTGAAGACACGAATGTTTGCGTAATCGTCATTAATCAACCAGTGATCCAAGTCGATTTCATGAATGGCAGTTTCGATGATTGAACGACTTGAGTCATATTCTTCAGGTTGTGTTTGGTTGTAGTGACGTTCGTCAATCATCAGTGGTGCACCAATCTTGCCATCGTCGATCATTTGCTTCATTTGAACGTATTCTGGAGCATAGTGGCGCATGAAGCCGACTTGCAACATCCGTTTGCCATACTTCTTTTCTTCAGCAATGATGTCCAAACATTGTTTTGCATCCAAAGCTAGTGGTTTTTCACAGAATGTGAATTTGCCGGCTTTAAGTGCGGCCATGACGATTTCGTAGTGAGCTTTGTTATTCGCAGTACATACAACAACATCAACGTCTGGGTCGTTAACCAAGTCGTGATAATCCAAATAGTCATGAGCAGTTAATCCTTGCCGGTCCAATTCTTTTTTTGCCTTGCCAGGGACGATATCACAAACCGCTGTGACATCGACATTGGCGATCGTCTTTGTTAAACGGTGTAAGTGATCAGATCCGATAAATCCGATCCCTACAATCCCTACTTTGGTAACATGCGTTTCAGCCATGATGTAATCTCCTTATTTTTGTCTGATTTGTCTAGTTAAATTCAGAAATTAAATTTGTGTCGATGTACTTACGAGCAACTTGTGCCATTTCGAGTGGGTTTGCTTTGTCTGGATCTTGTTCAGCTTCAACAACAATCCAGCCTTTATAGTTGTTTTCAACAAGCTTCTTGAAGACTGGCTTAAAGTCCAAATCACCATCCCCAGGGACCGTGAACATTCCGTTCAAGAATGCTTGCTGGAAAGTCAGTCCCTTTTCGCGTGAATCGGCTTCCTGCTTCTTTCGAACATCCTTAAAGTGAACGTGGACGACACGGTCAATGTGGTCATTTAAGAGACTCATGTAGTCACCGTCAGAAACGTAAATATGGCCTGTGTCGAATAACAAACCAACTTTATCTGGGTCAGTGTTGGCCATTAAACGATCCGTTTCTTCTTTAGTTTGAATGCCAGTCCCCATGTGGTGATGATAAGCAACCTTGATACCATATTTAGCCGCGATTTCGCCGTAATGATTCAAGCCTTCGCAAACTTCATCCCATTCCTTATCAGTAAAATGTGGTTTGTCCGTGAAGATATTTGCAGTATCGGAGCGTTGAATTGTATATGTTTGTTCTGAGACAACGGCAACTGGTGCATTAACCGCTTTCAGAAATTGGCAGTGCTTTTCGAAAGCTTCACTGGCCTTTTCAATGCCATCGCGGATGATGTAACTACTGAACCACTGACCAGCAATGTGCAAATTGCGTAGTTTTAATTCATAATTCAGCTTTTCTGGTGCTGGGAAGAAACCACCGACTTCGGTGCCATCAAACCCTGCGACAACAATGTCGCTCAATAATTGCTGAAGATTGTTTTCCTTACCAATTGATGGAATATCGTCGTTCCGCCAACCAATGGGCGCAATGCCCCACTTAATGTCGTTCTTAACATCTGATGCCATAACTATTGCCTCCGTTTCATATGTCTTTAACTGAAACAACTTTGCCTGTATCTAGTGATTGCTTTGCCGCTTGGGCCAACCGAATGGCACGAATGCCATCTTCAAACGTACACTGCACGTCATGTTCGCCGCGAACTGCGCCAAAGAATGATTCGAGTTCACGTTTGTATGCGTCCATGTAACGTTGTAGGAAGAAGAACATCGGTTTATCACCGGCAACGTTATCCTTTGATGAATATGTGGTTGTAGAATCCGTTACATTATCGGCATGTGCCATACCTTTTGACCCAAACAGTTCAATACGTTGGTCATAGCCATAAACTGCTTGGCGGCTGTTATCAATAACACCCATCATGCCGTTCTTAAACATCAACGTAATAATGGCAGTATCAATGTCACCAGCCTTGCCAATCTCATCATTAACCATGACATTACCGGTAACGAATACCCGATCAACCTCTTCATTGGTAATGAATCGTGCCATGTCAAAGTCGTGAATCGTCATATCCATAAAGATTCCACCAGAGTGACGGACATAATCCATCGACGGTGGTTCAGGATCCCGCGACGTAATCTTAAGAATCTGTTCATCCCCAAGACTGCCTTCATTTCTGTAATCCACAATCCGATCAAAGTTCTTATCAAACCGACGATTAAATCCGACCTCGAATTTAACCCCGGTTTTTTTGACGGTATTAAATGCTTTCAGTATCGCCTCGTCATCAAAGCCCACGGGCTTTTCACAGAAAATGTCTTTACCAGCATTTGCTGCATCAATCGTCATCTCTGGATGCAAATCAGTTGGCGTGCAAATCAAGACTGCCTGAATCTCTGGACCATCTAAGACTTCGTGATAATCTTTAACGACCTCTCGGACTGAGTACTTCTCCAACCAATCAGAAGTCGCAACAATGTCACAAATTGTTTTAATTTCGACATTGTTAATCTGCTTCAAATTGTTGAAATGAACATTTCCGATTCGTCCCATGCCAATGATTCCGATTGTGATTTTTTTGTCATTACTCATGTGAACACCTCCCTTCAAGTTATGATATGAAGCAATTGCTAACTGAGCAAATGCTTGTGAATTATTATCACAAATCATCATATACAGTCGCATCTCATGATGTTTTATCATCGCTTCATCTGACGCCATAATAGCATGATACTAGTCTTTGTCAACACAAGTTTTAAAAAATGGAGTCAAAAAGAAAGCGTTTTATAGACGTGTGTTGACAATCACAAGCACTCGTGAAATAATTCGTGTCGAAGTTAAATTATAGTTTGTGCGTACAATCACTTTGTGAAAATGATTATTAAATGTATGCCACGCCGGTGATTTGGTTTACACAATGATGTCGATTTCACATCATAATTTGCTCAAAAAAAATGACGATTCATCGGATCCGAATCGTCTACACAAATATTTTTTTCAGGAGGTGGCTATCTTGAATGATGATTCGACAGGTCCTGAAACAAAGGAAGTTCCAGCAGAAGAACCAGTCAATACAAAAGCGGCAAAGAACCTTCGCCGTATTGCAGTTATCTCAACACTTGGTGGCTTATTGTTTGGGGTAGATACAGGTGTTATTAATGGCGCGCTTTCCTATATGGCTTCACCAAAAGAGTTAAATCTAACACCGACTGACGAAGGATTGGTTACAAGTGGCATTACGCTTGGCGCAGCCCTTGGTGCCATTGCTGCTGGTCGGCTGGCTGATAAATTTGGTCGAAAGCGTGTGTTGCTTTACCTATCCTTTGTCTTCTTTGCAGCTACTGCAGTCTGTTCCATCGCACCCAATGCACTGGTTCTAATCATCTTCAGATTTTTGTTAGGACTGGCAGTTGGCGGTGCTTCCGTTATCGTGCCAACGTTTCTGTCTGAGATGTCGACACCGGCCATTCGAGGACGTTTGGTAACACAAAATGAATTGATGATCACCGGTGGTCAGCTGCTGGCATTCATCGTCAACGCAACGTTAGGTTCCATTTTTACCAATGTTTCCAATATTTGGCGTTACATGATTGCACTCGGGATGGTCCCGGCCGTTCTTTTATTCTTCGGCATGCTAACAGTGCCAGAATCGCCGCGTTGGTTAACCATGAAGGGACGGACAACCGAGGCCTTGGCAACTTTGACCGAAATTCGGTCAGATAAAGCCAGCTCGGAACGAGAAATCAAACAAATTCAAGACACCTTGGCGCAAGAAAAAGAAACATCCCAAGCTAGTTTTCGCGATTTAGGTAAGCCAT
>DMZB01000154.1 GCA_003482405.1 Lactobacillus sp.
ACATTTTATTCCTATTTACCTGACCAAGCATTCCAGATTCGTACTTAATGCGAACTTTCCTGACTGACAGAACTGCTAGCTGTGTTCCCTGTTGTGACCGTTGTGTCACCGGTTGAGCTGCCAGTTACAGCCGCCGAATCACTTGAAACCGAACTATCGTTAAATCCAAACGGATAAGAGTAGGCCCCAACTTCTAAGTTGATAATCCCCTTACCATTCATTTGCGCCACGATTTCTGGATAATACTTCATTTTCGAACCAAAAGTCGCCGCCGTCGCGTACACCTCGTTACCATCGTTCATAAATAGGTGCAGGCGCTGTGGATTGCTTTTCGTCGCGGATAAATCAATTTGAGAAATTCCGCGTTTGATATCACTGCTTAGTTTTGCATACTGTTTAATCACCGCAGCAAACGTCCCGTCGTGCCGGAAACCACTATAGACAGGATATCCAGCTACAGGCCGCGATAAGGGTGCAGATAAAATCCGGCCATTTTCAATCACAACGTAATATTTACCGTTCCGCAACAAATAGCCAGCTTGACGGTACTCAGTGGCGGTCAGTTTGACACCGCGAAAACCGTTGCGAGTCAGCGTTAAGTGGCGAATCATGTCATTATTTACTGTCGCTGTCTTTGAAATGCGACGTTGCTGCCCCCAAACTGTCCACAATGGTTGCCCGGTTTGCAGACCACTTGCCGAAATAATCTGTGACCCCGTCAAATTACGTGTGGCAGGTGCCGTGATGTTGCTGACGGCAAATAGCGGCGAACTCACGATGGCTAAAATGACAATGGCCCCCGCAAACCACCCGGTTAATAGATGGCGGCGATGACGGTTTTTAGCGTCAGGTCGCGGCGGTTTTGGTAATGAAGCCTTGATTGGTTTTAAAATCGACTTTTTGCCCGTCGCAGACGTTTTACCCGACTGTTTGTTTTGCCTTTTCTTACCCCAGTGAAACCAGCGGTGGCGAGGCGGACGTTTGTTTAGTTGTACACGGTTTGCGATGTCCGCCACCTCCTTTGTGCATTTACCTTACAGCTTTAACTTTGTCGCCGGTCAGCCTTATTCATGGTGGGAAAGTTTGACAACGGCGGCCAATAATAAGTCGGCAGCGTTAGGAACACCCATTTTTTTAGCCGCTTGCGCCATGTCTGCACGTTTGTCCGCGGCATTCATCAACTGATCGACAACACCCATTAAGTGATCAACGGTCAAGCTGTCTTCCGTAATCATTTCAGCCGCTCCGACATTGACCAAACTGCGTGCGTTTTTGGTTTGATGATCGTTAGTCACATAGGGACTCGGAATCAGAATAGATGGAATCCCTAACGCGGTGATTTCAGCCAAACTGGTGGCACCGGCCCGGCCAACGATTGCGGCGACGCGTGGCAATACTTCTGGCATGTTACTGATGTAAGGCTTAACCACAACATTTGTGGCCGGCACAATCTTATCGGCTTTCATCTGGGCAATCACGTCGTCATAACGCTTTTGTCCAGTGACAAACACGACTTGATACCCGCGCTCATTGAACTTGGGAATTGCCTGTTCGCTGACCGCATTAATCTTTAAAGCGCCCTGGCTACCGCCAAAGATAAGTAACGTCGGTACATCGTCCTTTAGATCATAACTGCTCCAATGAAAGTCACTGTGAATTTGAGCAACTTGTTGTGCACGCGGGTTGCCGGTGAAGATAACCTTCTTTTGTGGAAATTGTGACCGGGCATCCTCAAACGCAATGGCAATTTGATCAACAAAATGGGACAAGAATTTGTTGGTCACCCCAACGACGGAGTTTTGTTCATGAATGAGTGTTGGAATATGCATGCGGCTCGCCGCGTATAAAACGGCCGAACTCACATAACCACCGGTGCCCACAACCACGTCCGGTTGAAAGTCCTTAATGATTTTGCGTGCATCGCGAACACCTTTTAGAAATAAGTTTACCGTCTCAACGTTGGTGGTGAATCCGTGCCAATTGAGTTTGCGTGAGAAGCCTTGTAGCTTAATCGTTTCAAACTGAATCCCGCGAGCAGGTACAATCTTGCTTTCCAGTCCACGATGGGTTCCGACATAACAGACCTCAGCGCTTGGATCCTTAGCAACTAAATCATCAATTAAGGCCAACGCAGGATAGATATGACCACCCGTGCCACCACCAGATACCATTAATCTCATGCGTGTTGCTCCTTTTTGCCGCTTAATTGTTCAACTGCTTTGATAAATTTATCTCCGCGAACTTCAAAACTCGGGAATTGATCCCATGAAGCATTGGCTGGTGATAATAAGACCACGTCACCGGGCGCACTCAACTTGTACGCTTCAGGCACGGCAGCAACGGCATCTTCAGCAAAATGAATTTCCGAAATGCCAGCCTTTTTGGCTGCATCTGCCAGCAGATCCTTCGTTTGTCCAAACAAGACGACCGCTTTGACGTGCGTCTTCAAGTCGTCCACTAACCGATCAAACGTGAAGCCACGGTCCAACCCGCCAGCCATGAGCACCAC
>DMZB01000059.1 GCA_003482405.1 Lactobacillus sp.
CAAATGTCAAGTTCAATTATTTAACGGGTCGCAGCGTGATTGATAACGCGATGGTGGTTCCGCAGGCGGCTGATGCGCCGAACTTCAAAGGAAAGTGATGCAATATGAGTAATCAAGTTGAACGGCAGAATAAGCTGCCAACGACGCAACATGAAGATAGCCTTCAAAATAGTGAGAGTCGTGTCACTGTGTTGTTATCGAAGCAAAATGATTTATTGTTTGCGCAATTAAAGGACTGGGCCAGAAGTCAGGGGACTGATGTTAACAACGGCAAGCTCTCTGACAGTGGACTGTTTAATTTCGTTTTGGCAACGTTTGGCGAGATCTTTTTGGCGACACCCAAGCGGGCTAATCAACGATATGCAGTGGCCAAATCTAAGGCAATTTCAGGGATCGATGGTGATGATCTTCGCGATCACTTAGACAGTCGATTAACGGCCATCATGGATAGAATTACTGAAAATTATTACCTAACCATGGCGACAAATGTTACTTTGACGCGTGCTGACCCTGATAACTTTTTAAAAATTGAAAGTATGTATGACAAAGACACGACTGAATTTGCGATCCACAAAAATTTACATCATGTCGTGCGTGAAGATGCCAATCGCAACGCTTTATTGAAACAGCAACAACGACGCAGAAAGTATGAGGGGTAATAAATGGATATTGATATGATCCACCAATTGCACGAACTTGAGGCAGACGAAGAATGGTTTCGTATGGTCGGCACAGAGCGGCGCCTTAACCATTTCGAAGACGTCGATTTTGATAAATATCAGACGAACCAGGATCGCGTCGATCGTAATCGAACGTTGTTACTGGGTATTCGGGCGGGCTTGTCTGAAAATAATTCTCCTGATGAACCAGTCCCGTTACGACGTGCCTGGCGAGGTCATGGGCAAAAAGAAGGGCTGCGACTGTTAACGACCGTTTACCGTAATTATGGTTTAAGGTATCGAGAAATTGCTGAATTGTTGGGGATCAATGCCAGTACGGTTAGACATGATTTACGGCCCTTCAAGGATGGCGAAATGATTAAGTCAGATTTCGTGATTAATATGCCACGTGATAAAGTAGCTGACTTAAAAATTACGTTAGGACTTGATAATCATGCGAAACGCAAATAAAAGTCAACATGGACCGGATGTAATCTACACACAACAGTTTCACGCGGCTTCAGCCAACTTCTTGAATTACATGGAGCGTGACAACGCTGTCGATATGAAGGCAGATTACAACCTTAACTATGAATTGGGACCAAATGTCCAAGAAGACTCTGAAGCTGTTCGGGCTGGATACATTGGCTACATGGATCGTAATCCTGCGACAACGCTAGAAGATGACGTCAGCCAGGACACATTAAAAGATTTAATTCATCAGTTGCCAGAAAAGCAGCAACAGCAGGCTATGCGGCTGCAGGAACAATTACATTTACTGATTACGCAGCGCCGAAAGCTTTTGAAACAGCAAGGTGAGCTGGATCAAGGGCAATCTTATCGTTTAACTCAACAGGAAATTCGCTTCAATCAAGAATTAAACTCAGTCACCCATGCTGGGCAGGTGAGATTACCAACATTTGATCAGGATGATTTCAATATCACGCGTGATCAAGAACAACAGTTGCGACAGAGACTTGCTCGCGGTGAGAAAAACGGCACGATTATGTGGCAAGGTGTTGTCAGTTTTGACAATGACTTTCTTAAACGGATTGGTGTTCGCAATGCAACAAACGGTCATGTTGATCAACGGCGACTCAAGGCTGCTATTCAAAAAGCGATGCCAGACATGCTGATCCAAGAAAATTTGCAGCAGGATAGTTTCTGGTTCGGGGACATCCATTTGAACACACATCATGTACATGTTCATTTAGCTATTGCTCAAGAGCGCAATACCAGGTTGCTGACGAAAGATGGGCAACCAAAAGGAACCTTCTCAAAACGCTCGTTTGACATATTTAAACGTGAAGTGCATCGACAGTTGGCCAATAATCGAGATCAGGAAATTGAGATTGAGGACCGGATTAATTTGTTGCGCAAAAACTTGGTGTCTACGATGAAAACTGACCTGCAGCAACCAAACACAGAGCTTGAACAACAACTGGAACGGTTAGTGCTGGTATTGCCAGATTATTCGGATAAACGCAAATGGCGTGCGAGTAATCATCGAAAGGATTTTGCTGAAGCACACCAAATTGGTGATGACATAATTAATGAGTTGTTAGAGCATGACCTGAAGGGCTTGAATCAACAACTGACGCAGACGCTTAACCGCCAATTAGCACAGCGACAATCAGCCTATGGGCAGATTGATGTAGCGTCAAAAAATCGGCAAATGCAACGGGTTCATGACCGCTTACTGAATGAAGTCTTTAGAACCGTCTCTAACTATGACCAAAAAGGGGCCAAATCTAAGCTGACGCAGCAAGTTGAGAACGACGACTTTTTTACTAACAGTCAGCGGATTGATGAATTAAAGGCATTGATTAAGGATCAGCAACCAGGTAATCAATCGGCCAGTTTAAAGCTGGAACTTGGACTGCGTAAGAACCATTTGCGACTGATGAATCTTGAACAGCAACGCTTTTCAATAGAAGCGCGGTTAGCACGTTTACAATCATCTGAAGGTGATCATGAATTACAACAGCGATTGACTAACCGGTTAAATCAAGAATTACGATATGTAAATTTGCAGAAGAAGCCGCGTTTTAAGCGCACAAAAGCCGAGAGCCAAGAATTGGCTGCGTTGAAACGCTCTCAGACGCCAATTGGAGTATTGCAGGTGTCCAATGCATCACCAGAGCTTGTCAGTGCACGCAGTGGATCATTAAAACAAGAACAGCAGTGGTTACGTGACTTTCCTGATGATCCTGGTTTGAAGGCATATTATTCGACCGATGATTTGGCCAGTGTCAGACAACAATTGGTTCGAGATCAAGAATTATTGCAAACTAAGAGCCAAGTCTTTTTAAATAATCAGCGAATTGATCAACCAGGAACAACGATTCAAAAAAAACAGCAGTTACGTGCCGAAAACAATCGTCTGTTCCAGCAAATAAAGCATGTTGATTATCTGAACCGTCACGGCCCACAAGCTCGAAAAGAGTCTGATGAGAAGAAAGTTGATCAGCAGAAAACGCTGGATGTCCGTGAGCAAATGCCTTTCAATCAAGCCCAACATGCCATATTTAAAGGCCTAGCTGGTGAGCTTAAGGGTAGTTGTCGTAAACAATTGCAGGCTATGAACGATCATTTGGATAGTGGCGATGACATTGATCGAGATGATCGACGTGAAGCATTGGCAATTGAAACAGGCTTTGAACGGTAAAGGAGTGTTCAACGATGAATGGTGAACTTGGCATAATCACAAATATTATTCCTGGAAAGAACGGTGTTAATCGAGTAGTAGTCACGCTATTTGCTGATGAAATTGATATTGTCGTCAAGGTTGACGATCTATTATTGAATTTTTTGTATGACCACATGGTCGTGGCAGTTAACGAAGCACATACAGAGATTCTAACAAACCAGAAAAGTTAATTGATACGTGTTGAAGGACGGCCAATGGCTGTCCTTTTTGTTTTGTCTTGGCGAAAGTTCGGAACTAAATATTGAACCCTATTCTGACAGTGTTTACAGCTGTTGACACAAATAGAAAGGGCTTAATAATATGGTCGGAAAAAAAGAACAAGATGGACTAATATCAAACAGCACCATTAAGAAATTTGTGGAGGATCAAGGCAATGTCATGACCGATGATCCTAGTCAAGCAATCTATTTGCTGACTGACGGTTCAATGATTTCGGGCTCGGACCCTGAAGAACCTATGGAGCGATCATACGATCATCGCATGATTGAGGGCTTGCCAGGCATTGATTTAAGTCGCTATGACGATGAATTTTGGGCAAAGACGTTGGACAAAACCGGTATGGTTTTGCTGACTCCGGAAACAAAGATGGCTCTGACTACTGATGGCCAGCATTTGAACTCAACACAACAAAAAGTGCTTGATGAAGCTGGTTACACAGTCTCTGCAGCATGGACAGCATATGGGTACAGTTTCGATCATGAGTTTGCAAAAGAGACTGGGCAAAGTAAGGAAAGGGTCCATGATGTGAGCCCTGCTGCTTCAGTAAAGGAGTCTAATCAACCTGGTGATTTTGCTGGTTTGGCAACCAGATTAGCACAGACAGATAAGCAAACTACGGTAGAACGCACAGTACGGCAGGAAAATGAGAAAGTAAATGAAAATGTCGAGTCAGGACCTTCAGGGGAAAGTAAAGGAAAATCAATAGATACTCCAGCTGCTGAAAAATCAGTGCAAAAGACTGACAAGGCGCGTGGTCAAAGCGAAAAAAATGATCGCTCTGCATTAGATTGGATGGGTGCGCGTGCTGGCAAGGCCCTCAACGATCAGACGGCGACAGTTGAGGCTCTAGAAGAAACAATCAGTCACACTGGTCCACTTTTGAACTATGGCCGTGAGAATCGTTCTTTACTGATGAAGTTTGATCCAGAGGGAAAGCATTTTGCGACTCGGAAAGTCTATGAAGCTGGTGGACTGAAGCTTCCTAGTGATCATAAATTGAAGTCTGTGGCCGTTTTTAAGCCTGTTGATCATTCTGTTAATGGCAAGCCGGTTGAGTTTGAAGCGACACGAATGTATTCCGCCGAACAATTTGAAGGAAAACTTCTTTATTTTGCTGAAGGTATTGCACAGGGCCAACATAATGTTGGCGATAAGGCTTGGCCATCAAAGCTTGGCGCGGTCACAAATGCGTTTGTGACGAACCATGTACCTAATCCAATTAGGCAAGAAGATCCTTTACGTTCAGCCCAGTCGGCGATGACGCGTTATATGGTGCGTGATTACGCTGGTATCACGGAGAACGATTCTGGATTTAAATTTAATGCAGCGCAGGCTAAGGCCATTGGTGATCTTTCACCAAAAGAACGAAAACGGGTGTACATTGGCTCTGCCAATTTTGCGCGTAAGGTTGTTAAAACGGTCGATAAAGACCTTGAACACGCGCCATCACGCGCAGAATACATGAAGCAAAATCCTCAGTTTGCTAGACAAGAGCAAACACGGCTAGCTGACCGAGCAAAAACACAACCGAAACGTTAGGAGGGACAACGATGAATGACAAAATAGCGCGATCGAACGGTATGGATCCGCATGACATGCATCACACTGTAGACTTCAGTAAGATTGATGGGTTAAACCCCAATCAGCGTGAATATATTCGCGCAGGTATTGAAGGCACCGAGCGGTTTAATCATTTAAGCCAACAATTACCGTTAAATGAGCGAGTGACGGCTGTTAAGACAGTACAGAATTCAGGCATCTCAGCTTCAGACCTGGTGAAACATCTTGAAGTTCAACACCGACGAGAAGTTGTTCAAAGTCGAGTTCAACGGAGAACCATAGCACGCTGATTTATAAAAATGAAAAGGTGAATGGCCAAAAGTCATTCATCTTTTAAGTTAATTGTGATTCAGCAGTCGTGTGTATTATTTGAGTTTTTAAAAACAAGAGGTGAATTTTTATGCGCAGACAGAACTATTCCACAAAAGAGTTAGCTAATTTGTCGATTAAAAGTTATCTTGATTATTCTGGCATTCCCTATGACGCTGGGGGAAACTTTGTAAAGCTGCGTGATCATAATTCCTTAGTTGTGGATTTGAAGCATAACATGTTTAACTGGAACTCTCAGGGTAAGGACGGCAATTTATACAATTTTATTCGGGAATACGAAGGATTGAGCGTGGCGGAAACTTGGAAAAAATTGCAAGAATTTGCGCAAAATCCTTCATCACATGTTAAGGCTGTGCCGGTTGTTGGGCGTCGCTCACATGGCGGTAATCGTTTAGATGGAGCTGCATATCGACAAAACATTTATCCTGGGCAAGCTGACACTTCTGAAGTGCGTAAATACTTACAAGACACGCGAAAGCTTTCGCCGATTTTGGTCACCAGTATGATTGATGCCGGTTATATTCGTGAACTGAAGAACCACGCGGCCTTTTTCGCATGGTTTGATAAAGACGGTAAAGAAGTGGGCGGAAACCAGCAGGGAACGTGGATTGATCATAAAGAATTTGGCAGACGTGGCACTTTAAAAAAAGATGCTATGGATAGCCGTATTAATACAGGATTTAATTTTGAGACAGGCACTGGTGGAGATAATTTATACGTGTTTGAATCACCAATTGATGCTTTGTCCTATTTTCAATTACATGCTGCTGAACTTAGTCAAACTAATAATTCTTTTCTTAGTCTCGATGGAGCCGGGAGCAAAATCGGCACAGTGTCACGGTATGCACAAGAATATCACCAGGAACTTTTTAAACAAGTACATTTGTGCTTGGATAACGATAATGCCGGAAAGATGGGCGAGCTGGAGTATTTAGATCAATACAACAGTTTGTATGGACAACCCGTGATTGAAGTCCCACTGAAGGGCAAAGATTGGAACGAACAACTTACAAGTGCTTTTGGACCTGGGCATACGCAGCTCTCGGCAAAAGAG
>DMZB01000260.1 GCA_003482405.1 Lactobacillus sp.
ACTTGTAATAGTAAGAGCAGTCGGCGCCGTCCGCTATCCGGAAATAAGGGGTTTAGCTACTCGAATAAGCCGTTGCTTTTTTGTAGTGTCGACTTTTCGTCGATTATGTCTAAACCTAAACTTAGGTGGTACCACGTTAACTCGTCCTGATGATATATGCAGGACGAGTTTTTTGTATTTAACCTAAAGATCGTTGTCTTCCAACCGTTTGTGTTCAGCGCAACGATCGTGTTTGCATAAATTGCCGGCGACAACAAAGTCGACAGGCAATTGGGAGTAACGCGCTTTGGAAATAAATTTAAAATCAATCAAGGAGGACGACTAAATGCGCATCAAAGAAACATTAAACCTGAACAAAACAGGCTTTCCTATGCGGGGCAACCTGCCCGTCACGGAAGCACAACGCCAAGAAGTTTGGGCTGAAAACAAAGTGTATGAACAACGTCAAAAATTAAACGAAGGGAAACCAACATTTGTGCTTCACGATGGCCCGCCATACGCCAATGGGGACATTCACATTGGCCACGCCATGAACAAAATCAGCAAAGATTTTATTGTGCGTTATAAGTCGATGAGCGGATTTCGTGCACCATACGTGCCCGGCTGGGATACTCATGGGTTACCAACTGAACAGGCACTGACTAATCAGGGCGTTGACCGCAAGACCATGTCCACAGCAGAATTCCGTGAACTGTGCCGGAAGTTTGTTTTGAAAGAAATCGATAAACAACGCAATGGTTTCAAACGGCTAGGTGTGGCAGGTGAGTGGGACGATCCTTACATCACCTTGCAACCAAAATATGAGGCTGCGCAGGTTCGTGTCTTTGGTGAACTCGTCAAGAAGGGCTACATTTTCCGTGGTCAAAAACCTGTGTACTGGTCATGGTCGTCAGAATCTGCACTGGCAGAAGCCGAAGTAGATTATAAAGACGTTGAGTCACCATCTGCTTTCTTCGCTGAACAGGTCAAAGATGGTCATGGTTTGTTAGATGACAACACGTACTTCGTTGTTTGGACGACGACACCATGGACGATTCCAGCTTCCGAAGGGATCACCGTCGATGCAGGCTTTGATTATGCAGTTGTACAGCCGGCTGGCGAAACGCGTAAGTTTGTGGTCGCTGAGCAATTGATCAGTTCAGTCGCTGAAAAGTTGGGCTGGGAAGATGTTAAAACGTTGCAGACTTTGAAGGGTGCACAACTCGAAAAGATGACTGCACACCATCCCTATTATGATCGGGATCTCCTTGTGATGAACGGGAATTTTGTCACCTTGGATGCCGGGACTGGGTTGGTCCACACGGCGCCTGGTTTCGGGGAAGATGACTTTAACGTCGGAACTAAGTATGGTTTGCCCGTCTTTTCACCTGTTGACGGTCAAGGAAAAATGACCGCCGATGCACCAGGCTTTGAAGGCGTCTTTTATGAAGATGCCAACAAGATCAGTTTGGACAAACTGAAAGAAAAGAACCTGTTGCTCAAATATATGCCTTACACGCACAGTTATCCGTTTGACTGGCGGACCAAGAAGCCAATCATTTTCCGGGCCACCCCGCAGTGGTTTGCCAGCGTGTCATCATTCCGTCAACAAATTTTGGATGCTTTGGATGACGTGAAGTTTTACCCTGATTGGGGCAAACGCCGCCTATATAACATGATTAAAGACCGTGGTGACTGGGTCATTTCCCGTCAACGTGCATGGGGTGTGCCATTGCCCATCTTCTATGCGGAAGATGGGACACCAATCATGACGGAAGAAACCATTAGTCATGTGGCGGACCTATTTGCGGAACATGGTTCAAATTACTGGTTTGAACATGATGCTAAAGACTTGTTACCTGATGGTTTTACGTCCGAACATTCGCCCAAGGGGACATTCACAAAGGAAACAGACATCATGGATGTGTGGTTTGATTCTGGTTCAAGCCACCAGGCAGTCCTAGCCGCCCGTCCAGAATTGACCTATCCCGCTGATCTGTATCTAGAAGGCTCAGATCAGTACCGTGGCTGGTTTAACTCCAGTCTGATCACATCGGTTGCCGTTTCAGGTAAGGCGCCTTACAAGGCTGTTATGAGCCAAGGCTTCACACTGGATAAAAACGGTAAGAAGATGAGCAAGTCCATTGGGAATACAATTGCCCCTGATGAGATCATCAAACGAATGGGTGCTGAGATTCTCCGTTTGTGGGTCGCATCTGTTGATTCATCTGCGGATGTGCGTGTTTCGATGGAAAGCTTTACACAAATCTCCGAGAGTTATCGGAAATTGCGTAACACCATGCGGTTCATGTTATCTAATGTGACAGACTTTGATCCTGCCAAGGATACGGTACCATATGCTGATTTAGCAGGTGCTGACCGCTACTTGTTGAGCCGTTTGAACGACCTGGTTGAACAGGTGCGCGCAGATTATGACAAGTATGACTTCATCGATATTTACAAACTGTTGTTATCGTTTGTCACAAACGATCTGTCAGCATTTTACCTTGATTTTGCCAAGGACATTTTGTACATCGACGCGGCCAATGCGCCAACACGTCGCAGCATGCAAACAGTGCTATATCAGGCACTGGTTCGAATGACGACGCTGATGACACCATTGTTGCCACACACCGCTGAAGAAATTTGGCCATTCCTACATGAAAAGGCTGAATATGCGCAGCTGGCAGAAATGCCCGAGGTTGAACCGGAGTGGCAAAATGACGCCTTGATTGGACGCTGGGCAGACTTCATGACGTTACGTTCAGATGTATTGAAGTCACTGGAACAGGCCCGTGATGCCAAACTGATCGGCCGCCCAATGGAAGCTGCACTTGATCTATATGTTAGTGACCACAATGCCGAAATGTTGTCGCAACTGCACAGTAATGTTGCCCAGTTGTTGATCGTCTCAAAGTTGACGGTTCACCCGTTGGCAGAAGCACCGGAAACGGCTGACAAGTACGATGATGTCGCTGTGGTTGTCAAACATGCAAGTGGTGAAGTTTGTCAGCGTTGCCGGATGATTAAGGAAGATGTCGGTACTGACGACGCTTACCCAACATTGTGTGGCCGTTGTGCAGCAATTGTACGCGTTGAATATCCTGAATCAGTTACCGAAGGATTGGAAAAATAATCGTCTAGCCAGTTTAGACGATTCGCTTTGTACACTTAGTTGTCCATTCAATTAAACATTCAGTTGAATAATTGAAGCGTTAAAAATGAATTCCGCTGTAAGGTCACCATGACCGTCGCAGCGGGATTCTTTTTACAGATTCAAGGGCGCAAACGCTGAGTAAACAGTTATGACGAAAGTAAGTCGTTTGAGCGTCCGAATGGTGTGTGAGGTGGTACAATAACCTCGGTAAAAAAGTAAATGGCACGATGATGTCACAGATAGCTGGCAGCGTGAAGGGGGTTTAACCATGGCAACGAGCATTCAATCGATTCAAGTTGTGTTAGCCAAGATTCAAACGGCACTTAATGATAAGGCCGTGCGTGATCGTCCCGAACTTGCCCATTTGCTGGAGCAGCAACAAACAATTCTTCAATCTGGTAATTACGGAATGCGCTTACGTCATCTACAGGGTCTGTTAAGCCGATATGCACTAACGCACGAGTTTGATCTGCCAAACAGTGTTCAGCAGTTAAACGTCACGTTAATTCGTCAAGTTCGCGGATTCGACGTTCTGCTGTCTTCTCAACAATAGTGAGTGAAACAAAAACCGGTTCTCCCCAAGGCATGATGTGTCTTGAGGAGAACCGGTTTTTGTATGCTTATAACTTAGTCAGCTAATTCAATGCGACGATTTTCAACAAAAGACTTCGCAAAAGCGGTCAGGTCAATTTCGAAAAAGTCAGCAATGAAAAATAAGTTACCAGTTGAAACGTTCGTGCCGTTCTCGTAACGAGACAGCATACCTGCTGATAAGTTAAGCCCATAGCGATCATTTAACGCTGCGGCCAACTGCCTCAACGTCATGTGTTTGCCGAGTCGTTGTTCTTTCAATAAAACACCCAACAAGTTAGCCACCTCCTGCGGTTTACGTTTGGTATCCATGTGAATCGTTGGAAACAAGAAAATTATACAAGTGTGGGATAAAAACGCAACTTGTTTGTTAACAAGCTTTTTAATATAAATGGTTCAATTTTATAAACACTTGCAAGGAAAATGTTATTGCATCAACGTTTATGCAACTATATGTATAATATATCTAAAACTTATTTATACAAATTAATTAACTAATAGTGCCGTTTTAGTGCGGTTTCAAACGAGTATAAGTCGTTTTAAAGAAAAATGTATTAAAAAAGTGCAAAGTTTCGCATTTATCACGTAAATTTCTTTTTGTGAATTGTCCAAGGTGGAAAAAATGGTAAATTTTTCATATACTTATTATCAAGTCTAACTGGAAAGAAGAACAAAATGGCAAAATTTACAGATGGCCGAGAACATGGTGTGGTGAAAACCTTTGATAAAGAAAAAGGATTTGGGTTTATCGCCGTCACGGGCAATCCGGACGTGTTTGTTCATTTCTCTGCAATTGAGGAATCAGGGTATAAAACGCTGACGCCGGGCGATCACGTTGAGTTTGTCGTCGTGGAAGGTATTCGTGGGCCACAGGCAGCTAAAGTGAAACGCATGACGGAATCGGAGGCAGAGTAAACATGAAGTTTGAAGAAAAAGTAACGGGTGTCACGCCTAAGTATCACGGGGCCATTATTGATGTTGAAAATCAAACGGTCGAATTACCGGATGGTTCAACTGCGCACCGTGATGTTGTTCATCATGCCAGTGCCGTGGCCATGCTTGCCATTACAGAAGATGGTAAAGCAATCTTTGAAGAACAGTGGCGTGCACCTGTTGCAGAAACAACCTTAGAGATTCCAGCGGGTAAACTGGATGACCGGGATCGCGATAATGCTAAAAAGGCCGCAATCCGCGAATTAAACGAAGAAACACGGTATGCAGCGAGTGAGATCCATGAAGTATGTGGTTTTTATACGTCAGTTGGGTTCACTGATGAATACATGACCTTGTACGTTGTAACCGGACTCAAGCCGGTAACCACTAAACTGCCACAAGATGCCGATGAAAATATTGTTTTGCATGAATACACGCTAGACGAGGCGAAGCAATTGCTAGCGGATGGCAAACTTAAAGACCAAAAAACAGTCACTGCTGTTTATTACTGGCAGTTGCTGGACGCTGGTTTGGTAACACCCAAGGACTAAAAGGGTTTTGAAATTATTGTGAACAGTGGCGTTAGTTAACGCGAAGACTAAAAGGTTAAGTTATCAAAGGAGTTACAGTATGAACGACGATCAAAAGAATGATAATTTAACACGTGAACAGTACCGGCAACAAAATGCGCAGCAGCCTGATGGTGGTCAGCAGGAGACACCGGACGTTAGTGAAGAACCGTCGCGCAGCCGCCTGCATCGAAAACGTGGTGGCGCTAAGGCCGCCGATGCGCAACCGAATCAGCCGTTTGAAAACGACCAACCGGAGCCGAATCAAGAACCAACGAGTCGCATGCAGCCGACTGGTCCGTTAACCCCGGAACAAAAGCAGAAACGCTTAGCGCATCGATTAAATATTGCCATTATTGTGCTCGTCGTTTTGATTGCGCTGGTTTATGTCGTCTTGAGGTTTGTGGGCTAGTGAAGTGAGCGTGAGCAAACTCGCCAGAAATCGAGCAATTAAGAAGGGAGGCGAAACATTCGGTGGTCTTCCGGATGATTTGACTTCCAGCTTATGCACAGATTTCTGAGTTTGCGAACGCGTTAGGGCTATATGGCAGTGGCGGGGGCCTGAGAACTCGCAAGCGCGTTATGGCTAGGTAACCGTGGGCGCGCAAAACAAGGCTTGCGCCACCGCCCACGTAATTAA
>DMZB01000011.1 GCA_003482405.1 Lactobacillus sp.
ATGATGAACTTGCTGATTTGATGATGGTTGCTGCCTCTGAAGTACAAGATTATATTGCCCGAATCACTCAGAAGGCCCGTGCTGCAGGTATTCATTTACTAGTTGCCACTCAGCGTCCATCCGTTGACGTTGTGACGGGAACCATCAAAAATAATATTCCAACTCGAGTGGCATTTATGGTCTCAAGTCAGATTGACTCAAGGACGATTTTAGATACGTCTGGTGCCGAACGACTGTTAGGTCGCGGTGATATGCTGTATCTTGGAAATGGGAAGAGTCAGCCGATCCGTTTGCAGGGAACATTTGTGGATGATGAAATTGATACGGTTACCGATTTCGTACGTGAACAGATGGCACCGCACTATGCATTTGAACCGAAACAGTTGTTAGCGACTGAAATTGCAGCTGAAGACCAGGACGACTTATGGCCAGACGTACTCAGTTACGTTGCAAATGAAAAAACAGTTTCAACCTCTAAATTGCAGCGTGTTTTTTCAATCGGATACAATCGTGCGGCCAATTTAGTCGATCAATTAGAGAGTCACGGCTACGTTTCTGCACAACAGGGTTCCAAACCAAGGGAAGTTTTCCTCACGCCCGATAAACTACAAAAGAGTGATGAAGATTAGGTTAAGCCTGTAAAGAACCTTGATTGTTAACGGTTAATATTGGTACATTAGATTTGATCATCTACAAAATAAATTGAGTTTGTAATATTAAGGAGCTCATCATTCATGGATAACACAGATACAACTTATTATTTTGTTGGCATTAAGGGGTCAGGAATGGCCTCGTTGGCGTTGATTTTGCACGATCGTGGCGATCGCGTCGAGGGATCAGACATTGAACAGT
Organism: Lactobacillus sp.; assembly: GCA_003482405.1. Lineage (GTDB taxonomy): Bacteria > Bacillota > Bacilli > Lactobacillales > Lactobacillaceae > Furfurilactobacillus. The sequence continues at coordinate 853 of DMZB01000011.1, forward strand.
ACACGTTCACACAGCGTCCCTTAGAACAAGCGGGCATTAAAATTTATCCATTCGACCCGGATAACTTACACGCGGGTTTGACTGTGATTGCTGGGAATGCTTTTCCTGATACGCACCCGGAAATCGTTCGTGCCAAGGAACTGGGTCTAACGGTCATCCGTTATCATGAATTCTTGGGACAGCTGATGAAGGGATACACGAGTATTGGCATTGCGGGTGCACATGGTAAGACTAGTACAACAGGATTGCTATCTCATGTTCTTAGTGGAATTGCTCCGACGAGCTATTTAATTGGTGATGGGACTGGGAAAGGAACCCCTAATTCACGGTTCTTTGTTTTTGAAGCTGACGAATATCGTCGTCATTTTTTGGCTTACCATCCTGACTATGCCATCATGACTAACATTGATTTTGATCATCCTGATTACTACAAAGGCATCGATGACGTGTACGATGCGTTCGAAACCTTTGCTGGGCAGGTTGGCAAGGCCATCTTTGCGTGGGGTGATGATCCTGAATTACGTAAGCTAACCGCTAAGGTACCTGTCTACTATTATGGTGTTGGCGACAAGGACGACATCCAGGCACGTAATGTTAAACGGACCACAAAGGGTTCTAATTTCGATGTTTACATTCACGACGAATTCATCGGAAATTTTGAAATTCAGTTATTTGGTGAGCATAACGTTTTGAATAGTCTGGCGGTTATTGCCGTGGCTCATTTTGAAAAAGTTGACATGGATGATTTGCGCAAGGAATTATTATCGTTCCAGGGTGTCAAACGACGCTTCTCAGAACGGAAAGTCGCCGACATGACGATCATTGATGATTACGCGCACCACCCGTCAGAGATCAAGGCGACCATTGACGCCGCTCGTCAAAAATATCCTGACAAACAGTTAATTGCTGTATTCCAGCCACATACGTTCAGTCGGACGATTGCGTTGATGGACGATTTTGCCAAGAGCTTAAATTTGGCCGACAAAGTTTATTTGACGAACATTTTTGGGTCAGCTCGTGAAAAAACGGGTGATGTTTCCAGTGCCGATTTGGGCGCCAAAATTACTAAGGGTGGAGAAGTTTTGACGTTAAACAACATGTCACCGCTGCTGGATTATCACAATGCCGTTGTCATCTTTATGGGTGCTGGTGATGTTCAAAAGTATGAACGTGAATACGAAACGTTATTGAGTAATTCGAGTCTAAATAACGGTTAATTAATAAATTATGACTTAATACAAACGACGTATCTACGAGCAAGCAATTGCCCATGGATACGTCGTTTTACTTTTGGTATTAAAGGATTTTTAGTACGGCATAATTTGCCCAGAGAGCAGATTACTAAATCAGGACTTTAGATCCGCCTTTGTGGATCGACTGAATCTTAGCAGGAATAAACCGAGTGCTTCAAAAATTGCAATCAGAATAATCATTGGGAAGGCCGTTTGTGAACCAAACAGGCCAACAAGAGGCGATGCCACGCCACCTACCAGTTGCGAGAGCGTACCCAAGATGGCTGAGGCCGTTCCGATATTCTTAGTTGTACTTTCCATCGCAATCGCGGTGGTAATCGTGCTGTTAAAACCAACTGAGGAAACGACAAACCAAAGCGCAATGGTAAACAACCAGAGATTGTTGATTGTCAGTGCGTTAAGGGCCAACACCAGACAGCCTAACAAAGGAATCAGAAAGCCGACCAGAGCAATTTGGTGTTCATTTAAAAATTCAGAGGCACGGCCGACGATTTTGCTTCCAAGTGCGATACCCAAGCCGTTAACGGCGTATATGATACTGAAACCAGTCGTGCTAAGGTGATACTCTTGCTGGAAAATAAACGAGGAATCTGCGATGTAAGTAAACAGTGCGCCGTAAACAAGCGCGAGTAAGCTTGCATTCAACATAAAGCGGCCATTTTTAAATACAGATTTGAAATCAAGCTTTTCGACGTTCTTGCCAATGTTTGTTGCCGTTTCAGGCAGACCAAACGCACTGGCAACAATGAGTCCAATGCCGACCAAGGTCAAAGTCACAAATACGGACTCCCACGGGAAAAAGCTGACCAAAATAGCGCCCAAGATCGGTGCAATAACTGGGAAAATGCCGTTGATAGACATCAACGTGGCATAAAAAGTCGTTAAACGATGTCCAGAAAAGAGGTCTCTTGCGACAGCACGTGACAGGACTTGACCGGCTGCACCTGCAAGGCCCTGAATCACACGCAAAACTAAAAAGACGACAATGTTGTGCACAAAAATCAACGCAGCCGAAGTTAGCGTAAAGACGACCAAACCGGTCAATAAAGGTTTTCGACGGCCAACCCGATCGCTCCATGGACCGATGATCAATTGACCGATTGCCATTCCAATCAGACAAGCGCTGATACTGGCTTGTACAGCTGCTGAACTTGTATGAAAGCTGGCCTGCAATTGTGGCAGAGCAGGTAAGTACATATCCAATGACAATGGTCCAAAGGCGGATAGTGTGCCTAACAATAGGGTTAAAAACAAACTGGGCTTGACAGTTTGTTGATTTTCGACTGGCATAAAGGCTCCTTTGTTTGATGATAATGTAAGGTAGACCATAAGTTTAAGCGTCTTACTGTCAAAAAACTAGGGTTAAGAAAACTTATCTATAAGGAATTCTAAAGTTGCCTGTTGAGTGGGGTAAATACTTGCGTGTTTGGCTCAATCTGTTAAAATACATCTTGAACATGAATTAGTCAGTATTTGTCAAACAACAGTTGAAAAATATTTTTGAAATGAGGGATTTTTGTGAATAACAATGAGTATCAACAACCTCGTCGAGAGGTGAACACCCAGGCATCTGGGCTCTCGGCGTTCATGAGCAAAGTGTTCGGCTATATGGGTGGCGCGGTGCTAATTTCAGCCATTGTGGCTGTGTTGGCCGGTGTCGTTTTCCAACAACAGTATTTTAGTTTTATTGCAGCTAATCGTTGGTTTCCAATTGTGTTAGTTGTTGCAGAATTCGGACTGGTTATCGGCACGAGTTTTAAGGCTAATTGAAGTGCGGCAGCAGGTTTAACCATGTTGTTTGGCTTTGCAGCCATTAATGGTTTAATGCTGTCAAGCATTTTCCTACAATATGCAAGTGCGACGATTTTCTCAGCCTTCTTTGCTTCTGCGGCAATCTTTGGTGGCATGTCCTTTTATGGCGCGACAACACACCGCGACCTCACAAAAATAGGGACGCAGGCGATGTTTGCCCTGTTCGGAATTTTAATTGTCAGTTTGATTAATATCTTCTTACGTTCATCATTTATTAGCTTTATCTTTAGCTTTGTCATTGTGGCCATCTTCGTTGTTTTAACAGCGTGGGACACACAACGGATGCGTAAGATTTATGAACAGTATGGCAACCAAATTTCGTTAAGTGGTTTAGCTGTTCAAGGAGCATTCCAACTGTACTTGGACTTCATCAACATTTTCATCTATATCCTGCAGATCTTCGGATATGGTGGCAATCGGAATTAAGCACATGCTCCATGACTAAACTCATGCTAAATGAACTAAATTAAAAGTGATTAGACCTGGTCGGTAGCTACTTACGCTATCGACCAGTTTTTTTGCGGCATGATAAAATAAAATCTATCTGCGCTAAATTGGTGTGACAGCCCGTAATTTGGTAAAATAGAACCATTAAAAACATAGAAAGAGACGGCCTTTATGAGTGAACAATTAACGCTATCAACAAATAAAAAACTGCTATTGATCGACGGCAATAGTGTCGCATTTCGAGCCTTTTTTGCCTTACATCAACAACTGGATCGGTTCACAAATCATGACGGATTACACACCAATGCCATTTATGCGTTCAAGACGATGCTGGATAAAGTGGTTAAAGCAGTTAATCCGGATAAAGCGTTAGTAGCTTTTGATGCTGGTAAAACGACTTTTAGAACAGGCAAGTTTGCAGATTATAAAGGTGGCCGTTCAAAAACCCCAGAAGAATTGTCCGAACAAATGCCGTATCTGCGTGATCTGTTGACGGGCTACGGGATTAAAAGCTATGAGCTTAAGGATTGGGAAGCTGACGATATCATTGGCACCATGGCACGCGAAGGTGAACAAGACGGGTATCAAGTCATCATCGTGACCGGTGACCGGGACTTGACTCAGCTGGCAACTGACCAAACGACCGTTGCGATTACCCAAAAAGGAGTCAGTGAAATTGAGTATTACACGCCTGCTCACGTGGAAGATAAATATGGGTTAACACCAAAGCAAATCATTGATATGAAGGGTCTTACAGGCGACACATCAGACAATTATCCTGGTGTGAACAAAGTCGGTGAAAAAACAGCGATTAAACTACTGACTCAGTTTGAAAGTGTTGAGGGTGTTTATGAGCATTTGGATGACATCAAACAGAGCAAGATGAAGGATCATCTGATTGAAGATCACGACCAGGCCATTTTGAGCAAAGATTTGGCCACGATTCGGACCAATGCACCGATTGCCATTCATTTGGACGATATTGATTATAAAGGACCAGATATTGATAAATTAATTGCTTTTTATCAACAAATGGATTTTAAAAACTTTTTAAAGCAATTGCAGAATGCAGGGCTATCTCTGGATCTCGGAGACGATGAAACCGAACCGAAGTTAAAACCAGTCTCATGGACTGAATTGACGTCACATAATTTGTCGCTGATCAAAAATTTCACCACTGAAGTCAGTTTGATTTTAGAAATGCCTGACGATAATTATCACCTGAGTACGTTTGCCGGCTTTGTCTTAACCGATGGGAAGCAAACAGTGGTGAGCCGTGAAGTAGATTTGCTACAAACGCCAGCAGTTAAGGCGTTGCTTGAAAATACACAGATTGAAAAAAATGTCTTCAACGCTAAGGCTCAATACGTTGGACTCCATCGATTAAGCGTCGCTTTGACAGGTGTCGATTTTGACTTATTGCTGGTTTCTTACTTGCTGGATACTAACGACAATTCAAACGACTTGGGGAGCTTGGCCCAACAACATGGCTATGATCAGGTAGAAACAGATGAAACTGTCTACGGCAAGGGTGCCAAACGCGGTATTCCAGATGATGATACTAAATTTTTTGATCATCTAACGCGCAAGGCACTTGCGATTCAAAACTTGCATGAAGACTTATTCAAGGAATTGGATAAAAATGAACAACGTGATCTGTACGTCAACATTGAACTGCCGTTGACATTTGTGTTGGCTGACATGGAAATTGCCGGTGTGTATGTTGATACGGATCAATTGACGAACATGCGAGAAAAGTTCAAGGAACAGCTGTCTACGTTAAAACAGGCAATTTATAACGAAGCTGGCGAAGAATTCAACATTAATTCGACTAAACAACTTGGCGAAATTTTGTTTGAAAAAATGAAATTACCTGTTATTAAAAAGACGAAAACGGGTTATTCGACGTCCGTGGATGTTTTGGAACAACTTGCTGCACAGGCACCAATTGTCGAAAATATTTTGGCTTACCGAGGCTTGTCTAAATTACAGTCGACTTATATCGAAGGATTACTCAAGGTAGTTCACAGTCGCGATCACAAAGTTCACACGCGTTATTTACAAACATTGACGCAGACTGGTCGTTTGTCTTCTGTGGATCCTAATTTACAAAATATTCCAATTCAAACACAGCAGGGACGAGAAATTCGTAAAGCCTTTGTGCCAAGTCATGAAGGCTGGGAGATCTTTTCATCCGATTATTCGCAGGTTGAACTGCGCGTGTTAGCCCACATCACCGGGGATGCCAATTTACAGGAAGCGTTTCGTGAGGATGAAGATATCCACGCTGCCACTGCGCGAAGAATCTTTGGTTTAACTTCAAATGACGAAGTGACGCCGTTGATGCGTCGCCAAGCCAAGGCGACTAACTTTGGGATCGTCTATGGCATTAGCGATTATGGCCTGTCACAGAACTTAGGCATATCGCGGCCTCAGGCAAAACAATTTATTGATACTTACTTTCGTGAGTACCCGGATGTTAAAAAATATACCGAGGATATTGTTGAGCAGGCTAAGCAGCAAGGCTATGTAGAAACGATTACACATCGGCGTCGATATTTACCTGACATTAATGCAAAGAGCTTTAACCGGCGTTCGTTTGCTGCCAGCACGGCGATGAATACACCAATTCAGGGATCAGCAGCGGACATCATTAAAATTGCAATGATCAAAATGCAACGGGCCTTAGTTGATGCCGGTTTAAAAGCGACAATGTTGCTACAAATTCACGATGAATTGGTGTTCGAGGCGCCAAAGGAAGAAATTCCTACATTGGAAAAACTAGTTCCGAGCGTTATGGATTCAGCAGTGAAATTAGACATTCCGCTTAAAGTGGAAAGTGCGCATGGGGCAACTTGGTACGAAGCTAAATAGGCCAAGCGTTGATGCGTGGAAATCAAAAATGGAGGCATGAAAAATGCCAGAACTACCAGAAGTAGAAACGGTGCGACGCGGGTTAACACAGCTTGTCGTGGGTAAGACGATCACCAGCATTGATGTGTACTATCCGAAGATGGTCATGAATGGCCCCGTTGAATTTACGAAGCTATTAACTGGACGAACGGTAACAAGGGTTGATCGGCGTGGTAAATATCTGCTATTTCGTTTTGATGAGGGGTTAACGATGGTGTCACATTTGCGGATGGAAGGTAAGTATTTTGGGGCACCCGCTGATACGCCCATCGATAATCATACGCACGTGGTTTTTCACCTCAGTGATGGTCAACTCCTTTGTTATAACGACACTCGTAAGTTTGGCCGGATGATCGTCATCCATACTGGTGATGAAAATACTGTCGGGGGG
>DMZB01000146.1 GCA_003482405.1 Lactobacillus sp.
CGGGTGACATTTGTGACTGTCGAATCTTTCGTGGCTTGGTCACTGAGTTTTTGACCCACGGGATCGTGAAACAAGTGACAACAATGACAAACGCTAACAAGCCAGCGACAAAAAGCCATCGTTTGGATTTATTTGTCATTTTGTTCACGCTCCTTTTCTGCCTGACGGCTACGTTCACGCTGAACTAGGAGCGTTTGCAGACGATTTCCATTTTGAACAAACGGAATAAAGAAAATAATGTCCAAAAAGAAAAGAATAATTGCGACCACTAATGTTGCAATGTCACCACCAGTTCCTGCATACCCTTGTAGCACGCCTGGCGTTGTCCACGGAATCCGGTACACCGCTGGCGGAATGATTTTTGATTTAATTAATACAGCACCTACTAACATGTTAAAAACGGGAACAATGAGCATTGGTATCAGGTAAATAGAATTAAAAATCATGGGCAACCCAACAAGTCCGATTCCTGACATGTTAGACAACGTTGGCAACAGACCTCGATAAGCAACACGACGCTCACGATGAACAATTCCAACAAGTAAGATTGCAATCATTAATGCCAGCATGCCACCCACGCCACTGATATTGCCAAACACATCGTAGAGTGTATGCAACGTTATTGGATATGGCGCGCCAAAGGATGTGTGGTGTGCTTGAGAAAATTGATAGTTGGCCCCTGAATAGGTTGTGTACCCAATCAAACGTGGTTGGGCAACGGGACTGGCTAGTCCAAAAAACATCAATAAATTGCTGATAATTGCTGATGCCAAGATGGCGGGGACATGAGTTGTCGCACGCCCTAGCGTAATGGACGCCAATCCTTCATTTAAGATTCCTAACGGGCCAGCCGTCGTGACTTTACTAATACCAAATCCGATCAACACAAAAACGATAATCACAAGTATCAATGGAAAAATCATCCGCTGTGATCGCGAAAATAATCGGTCGTCTTCCGTTAAAACCTGATGGCTAGAGATTTTTCGGTCAAACGGAATTCTAAATATAAGTCCAACAATAATGCCTGTCACAAATGCTAAGAACAGCCCGCGCAAACCAAAATTATCAAATAAGAATAAATTATCAGGACTCCGATAGTCGTAATTCAAAATAATATAAGCGGCACCACTGGCCAGCCCGGTCGTCATCTTATCGCGATGAAAAAACTCTGCATAATAATAACCAACCAAATAGGCTGCGCAGATACTGACCACTACATTCAGCATAATGACTAAATCGCTTAATGAATAACCGATGTCAATTAACTGTTCACCTGCACCTTTTAGGTTGAAAATTTGGTAATAGAAACCATCTGGTTGTAACCATGCGTCAGCTAACCAGCTAAGTAAAACATCCAACAGTACAAACGGAAATAAAATGGTTAATGCATGACGGATAACAGCCGGTATTGGTCGATCCCGTAAATAAAGGGCCACTTCGGCATTACGTATGTGAAAATCCTTGCTTAGTTGTTTCATCATTGAACTCACGTCCTCGTCATAGGTCACCTCTTTATACCGCTTGGGGTGGCTGGGTGCAAGCAGTAATGGTTTAAAGTAACGCTGAATATCCCAGTCTAAGAACAAGTATAAACGAAAAGCTGTCCTATTCCTGTGGTCTGGGAATAGGACAGCCATGGATTAGCATGGATTAGACTGAAATATCCAAACTTCGCGACTTATTCAGAGCGAGGTGGCATTTCAGCAACTAAGCGATAAATTGGTTGGCCCTTTGCGGCAAATTTTTGTTCGTACTCTGTTTCAATATTTTCTAGCTGCCCTTCACTAGCTTCAATATCAGTATGGAGATCCAGTGAGACCTCCATAAGTCGCATGCCAAAGGCCGTCATACTCATCAAAGAGTATTCAAATAAATGACGATTATCCGTTTTAAATTGAATTTTACCGTCTTTTTGCAAGATTGCCTGATAACTGGCTAAAAAAGTCTTGTAAGTTAGTCGTCGCTTTTCATGACGCGTTTTCGGCCATGGATCTGAAAAGTTTAGGTATAACTGGGTGACTTCCCCGGGTTCAAAGAACGTTTCAACACCGTCCCCGTCCGCCAGCACCCACTGTAAGTTCGTTAATTCTTCAGGCAACGAAGTCTTTAACGCAGCGGCTAAAACTGACTTTTGCAATTCAATGCCAACAAAGTTGATTTCCGGATGTGCCTTTGCCATTCCAATCAGGAATTGCCCTTTACCTGTTCCAATTTCGACTTGCAGCGGTTGTGATTGTTTGAATCTGTCCTGCCAATGACCACGATATTTTGCAGGATTCGTGACAATCGCAGCAGGATTTTCTGCAATGAGATCATCGGCCCATGGTTTGTTTCTGACTCGCATACGCGTAATTTCTCCTCAATACTGTTTTATCTATTATTTACATTCTAAATCGAGATGCAATTGCCCCTCAACTTTTCCTTAGTCGCCAACCACTATACCAACCGATAAAAATCACCAGTTCAAGGGCCAGCGCAGCAACGTCAATGATTAAACGGAGCCATGACCAGTTGACTACGACATCGACAATAACAAACAGAACCGCACAGAGACTTAGCACGTTTGTCAAAACCGTTTTGAATGCGGCCAACTGTTGACTTTTAGTTACTGGGAACAAGTGCGTAAACACCTTATTGTCATACTCGCTATAAAACGGCAGTAGCTGAAAACCAATCAAATAGATGGCCAACACCATCACGACTAAGCTGGCCCACTGATTAGTCAAAAAGATTAGGATCAACATTCCAATAACCGTTAATCGCGTAATTAGTCCAAACGTATCACTGTCTCGTCCAAGTCCACGCGTAAATAAAAACATGTAGGGATTTTTGGACCGACCAACAACAAGTCGCCACAATGGATCAAGATAGCGACGCCGCTTGACCGTTGCTTTAACCTGGGGAACATCTGTGAAGAGGTTAAAGAAGCGATACAAGACCATCAGCCGACCGTTTTCATTGGCGATCAGTGATTGCAAGGCCAGTTGCCCCTGCTGCCCACGTTTGCACACCCCGACGACAGAAGTAATGAAAGCAATCACCCCAGCCACTCTACCAACCCAGACAGACCCCAATAACCCCCGA
>DMZB01000325.1 GCA_003482405.1 Lactobacillus sp.
GGTAATGCATTGTATACGCAAAATAAAGTTTTTAGTATTTTGGATACTGGCGTCATTAATCGAATGGCCAAGGATGGCAATTTTATGGGGCTTGGCGTAAGGGTCAAACGTGGCCAAAAAATGACCAATCTGCAATCTGAGATTGATGCAGCTGTCGATGCCAACAAACCATTTATTTTCAAGGCTGATACGATCGAAGAACTCGCTACTAAGATGCGAGTGCCTGTCGAGAGCTTAATGGGCACCTTAACCAAATATAATCAGGATTGTCAGAATGGTGAAGATTCTGACTTCGGCAAAGATGCACAGTACATGGTGCCAGTTACGGAAGGACCGTTTTACGGGTTTTCTTTAAATGTTGGCGCATTTTGCACGATGGGCGGTTTGCAAGTTAGTCCTGCCAACGAAGTACTAGATGATGATGGTCAGGCCATTACGGGTCTATATGCGGCTGGTAATGATGCTACTGGTTTAGTTGGTGATACGTATGGGCCAAATATGCCGGGAACCTGTGTGGGCTATGCGTTTTATTCTGGTCGCAACGCGGGTAAACATGCAGCTGCGGTGGCCAAGGATGAAAGCGTTATTGCTTCAAGCAACTAGTAATTTTTAAAAATTTTAATACGTCAGTAAAAGAAACCCGCAGAGACAAGCGCACTTTGATATGCGTTTGACTTTGCGAGTTTTTATGTTTGATAAAAATAAGTTGTACACAAGGTTTCACCGGCATTTCTAATCCAATTTATTAAGACATTCCTGTAGAATATATACTTGTAGTCGATTCCGGCTCATCGCATAGAAGACGGTGGGAGGAGGACAAGTATGCTACAAACACTTATGACCGTTATAGTGGGCCCGCTTATTGTCGGCATATTGCTTATCTTATTTAAGCAGTGGTTAGATCGAAACCATAAACGGTAGTCGACTACGCATCTAACCCGTCCGTTTAAGTACATATTATTCGAAAAAAGAACCCCGAAGAGGTACGACTCTTCGGGGTTCTGACGAGCATGCTACACTTTAACCGTTAGTGTATCTGTAGTTTAACATATTTTTAGCCAAATGAGTGACAACGAAGACAAATATTGATACCGATAATCATTGCCTCATAAAACAATTATCGGGCATCAGTGTCACAAAAGGCAATGAAAAAACTAATAAGGGTAAAATGTTGTTGATAAAAGAATAAATCCTTATATTGAGTGTGTTCGAAAAATAATTCTAATTTCCTGTCTAAATTTGTACTCATACGTTTGAAAAAAACGGCTAATCTTAGAGGTGATAAATCATGGCAAACATTATTGAAAAGACAGACATTGTCTATGATGCAGCGCACAACCTGGCACTTGATCTGTACTATGATGAGGATCACGATGCACAAGGAACGCTAATTGATATTCACGGTGGTGGTTGGTTTCGAGGTGATAAAGCAAAGGACCGCGACTGGGCGTTACGTCTTGTAAACGATGGGTTCACGGTCGTAGTACCCAATTATCGCATTACGCCAAACGGCTATTACCCTGATCCGCTGATCGATATGGATCACGTGGTGGATTGGATTCATAGCAGCAAACTGACTCAAGAACCTATCGGCGCTGTTGGCTCATCCGCTGGTGGCAATATGACGGTTGAACTAGGTTTGAAGTATGGCTTTCCAATTGTGTCTTTATCCGGTGTCTTTGATATTGACGATTGGCTGGCCAGTCATCAGGACGTGGTTGCCAAACAGGATGTTACACAGGATTTTGTTCATGCGGCTAGTAGCGCAATTGATCAGACAGGTACTAACGATTCCTTCTATAAGTGGTTTGTCACAAATTATTTCAATGGGCACACAGATCAGTACACAGCAGCCACACCATATAAACATGTTACGGCAAGTGCCGGGCCCATGTATTTAGCCAATTCGCTAAACGAGTTCGTTCCGACAACAGGTTTAGTCAGTTTAGTCAGTGCACTGAACAAGGTTCAAGTGCCAACTATTAGTCGGTTTTTGCCGGGGTCTCGCCACGCAAAGGGCTATTTAGACGAAGTTTATGATGAAACGGTGGATTTCTTAAAGCTCAACGTAAACGATTAGTTAAAAGTGCTGCGCAGGTTGGGCTATATTAGCAAAACTGCGATTACAATTCAAAATTGTCGTCGCAAATCAAAAAATGATCGTCGTACAGGAAATATCCTGTACAACGGTCATTTTCATTTGCGAATCAATTTCTAACGGAGTTCATTCGTGTTCTATTGTTCTTCGTACCAAGTGTAGTGGAAGTTGCCAGGACGGTCAGTACGTTCGTAAGTGTGAGCACCGAAGTAGTCACGTTGTGCTTGCAACAAGTTAGCAGGCAGAACTTCTGCACGGAAACTGTCGTAGTAAGTGATGGCAGCTGAGAAGCTAGGAACTGGAACCCCAGCCTTAACAGCCATTGCAACAACGTCACGAACTGATTCTTGGTACTTAGCAGCGATATCCTTGAAGTAGTCATCGAACAACAGGTTCGTTAACTTAGGATCCTTGTCAAAGGCATCAGTGATGTTTTGAAGGAAGCCGGCACGGATGATACAACCTGCGCGCCAGATTTGTGCCAATTGACCAAACTGTAAGTCCCAATCATAAGTTTCTGAAGCAACACGCAACTGTTCGAATCCTTGTGCGTAACTCATTAACTTACTGAAGAACAAAGCCTGACGGATCTTTTCGATGAATTCTTTCTTGTCACCGATTTCAGCCTTGCCTTGGTTTGCTGCAGCTGGTAATGCTTTAGAAGCCTTAACACGTTCGTCCTTCATCATTGAGATGTAACGCGCGTAAACGGATTCGGTAATAACGGATTGTGGTACTTGAATGTTCAAAGCATCCTCTGAACTCCACTTACCAGTACCCTTGTTGTTACCACGGTCCAAGATCATGTCAACGATTGGCTTGCTCTTGTCGTCGCCTAAGTCATCCTTGTGTGTCAGGATGTCAGCAGTGATTTCAATCAAGTAGCTGTCCAATTCGCCCTTGTTCCATTCTTTAAAGATGTCAGCCATTTCATCAACTGAAATGCCGGCAACGTTACGCATGATGTTATAGCTTTCGTCGATCAGTTCTTCATCACCATATTCGATCCCATTGTGGACCATCTTGACATAGTGACCAGCGCCATTAGGGCCGATGTAAGCCACACAAGGCTTGCCATCTTGAGGTGCCTTAGCAGCGATCTTTTCAAGAATTGGTGAAACCAAGTCATACGCTTCTTTTTGACCACCAGGCATCAAAGAAGGACCTTGGAGGGCACCTAATTCACCACCTGATACACCCATACCGATAAAGTTGATCCCGGACTTGTCCAGTTCAGCGTTACGTGCCATGGTATCGTGGAAGTTAGTGTTCCCACCATCAATCAAAACATCGTGCTTGTCGAGAAGTGGTAATAATTGTTGGATAACGGCGTCCGTTGGGGCACCAGCTTTAACCATCAGTAAAATCCGACGGGGTGTTTCAAGTGACTTTACGAAATCTTCAACGGTATAACTAGGAACTAACTTTTTGTCGCCGTGGTCCTTCATCATGTCGTCAGTCTTTGAACGTGAGCGGTTGTAAACACCTACTGTGAAACCGCGACTTTCAATGTTTAGGGCCAAGTTCTTACCCATAACTGCTAAACCAACAACACCAATTTGTGCTTTTTGATCTGCCATGATAAACCTTCCTTGTTATGTTTTATTGTGAAAATCATTATCATCATAGGCTTATCCCCGTTATGTTAACGATGTTTCACAATTGTGAAGAACAATACTATTACAGCTATTATGGTAGTTGATACGCTTTCATTTTTCAACCGCTAGGGGTTCGTTTGCAGAAATTAGTTGTGAAATAAATTTACTTTGAGAGTTTATAAGTCTTGATTACAATCGTTTGCAAACTGAGCGAAACAATTGCTGTTGAAACAGAGTTCGGGTACACTTTATGCTGCTTGTTTAATCAGAATGAGAAAGAAGGAACATCATGGACGACGTTGTTATCGTCAGTGCTGTGCGGACACCAGTAGGCAAAATGGGTGGCGCATTAGCAAGCTTTAGTGCAGTTGAATTGGGAACCTTAGCGGCTAAAGCGGCCATTAAGCGCGCCAACGTTGACGCCAATATAATCGACCAAACGATCGTCGGGAACGTCTTACAGGCTGGTTCAGGGCAAAATGTGGGCCGACAGGTGGGCATCAATGCCGGTGTGCCCGAAAGTAGTCCTGCGATGACGGTAAATGAAGTGTGTGGTTCCGGTCTGAAAGCGATTCGGTTAGGACAATCTGCCATCGCGATGGGGGATGCGGATACAGTCCTTGTTGTGGGCACAGAGAGCATGACGAATGCCCCATATTTGACGAACGGGATGCGTCTCGGAACTAAGTTTGGAGACACCACAATGGTTGATAGTATGGAACATGACGGTCTGACGGACGCATTTTCCAATCAGCCAATGGGTGTGACGGCAGAAAACGTTGCTGAGCAGTATGATGTGACGCGTGAGCAACAGGACGCATTTGCGTTGGCTTCCCATCAAAAGGCGGCCAAAGCCAGCGACAGTGGTGCATTTGATGATGAAATGTTGCCGATTACCGTTAAGACGCGTCATGGTGAAATAGTGGTTGATCGTGATGAAACCATTCGAGAAGACACCAGTTTGGAAAAGTTGGCCAAACTACGGCCTAGTTTTGAACTGGATGGTACGGTCACAGCCGGTAATGCGGCTCCGCTTAATGATGGCGCAGCAGCGGTTATTTTAATGCGTAAGAGTAAAGCTGAAACGCTTGGATTAAAACCATTAGCAACCATTAAAGGCTATCAAGAGGTTGGTGTTAACCCCCAAACAATGGGCTACTCACCTGTTAAGGCCGTCAATAAATTGTTAGCTAAGCAAAATCAGACCGTTGACGACATCGACTTATTTGAACTAAACGAAGCCTTTGCAGCGCCAAGTGTTGCGGTTGCCCGGGATTTACACATTCCAAATGACAAATTAAATCCAAACGGCGGTTCAATTGCCATTGGGCACCCACTTGGCGCCACCGGTGTGAGAATTGTCACGACGCTGATCTATGCTTTAAAACATGCCAATCAACACACTGGAATTGCCGGCCTGTGCATTGGTGGCGGACTTGGTATTGCCCTGTCAATCAAAGTAAATTAAGTTTGAGGTTGCCTTTAATTAATTTAGCCACTAAACTAAACGAATAATCTTCAAATTTTTCGATAACTTTTGAATTATTGCAAGGCAGTTTTAATGTTCAGTTTGTATGGTTAAACTAACGGAAATGATGACAAGACATTTTTGTGCTTAGGAGGCAATAACGGTCGTGGAGAAATTACATGCGTCAGTAACAGACAATAAACGGTTTCATGACTCACAGCTCGGAGATTACGGTATGACAGTTCTTGAACTTGGCAGTGGCTTTTTTCAATTTGACATTGATAGTCTCATTTACAGTGGCAAAGTAGTGGAACCACGTCAGCAGGATGGCACATTTTTAACTAAACTCGGTGATCAAGAACGTGTGATTGAAATCGTGTAGACCGAGGTACGCATTTATGGTTCGAAAGTAAGAGAAAATATAATAATCATCGTGAAGACAACTTGCCTTTGCGATGATTTTTTTGCGTAGATGCAACGAGCACGCAAATTTCTCTTAGTGAGTTTTGTATGACAGCACGGATCCAAATCAATAGTTTGTAACGTGACTGAATCAACA
>DMZB01000198.1 GCA_003482405.1 Lactobacillus sp.
GCTTACTGGTATCCACGGCATATGACGACTGTGTTTCAAGGCAAGTTTGCCGGCAATCGTAATTTTGTTTTAAAACAGTATAACAGCGGTTTTTGGGATGGCGTTCAGGGTAAGATGGGAAAGTCTTTAAAACATCTGCCTGGCAGTGTTTAATTATTGGAGGAAATAAAATGGCTAATTATGACTATTTGATTGTGGGCTCGGGGCTGTTTGGCGCGACCTTTGCTTATGAAGCAGCAAAACGTGGTAAACACGTTAAGGTGATTGAAAAGCGTGATCACATCGCTGGTAACATTTATACAATGGAGCAAGATGGCATCCAAGTTCATCAATACGGTGCCCACATTTTTCATACTTCTGACAAAGACATTTGGAATTACATTCAACAGTTTGCTGAGTTCAACCGTTACACGAACTCGCCAGTTGCCAATTATAAGGGTGAGCTGTACAACTTACCGTTTAATATGAACACGTTTAATAAGCTGTGGGGTGTTACCACACCTGATGAAGCCAAAGCTAAGATCGAAGAGCAAAAGGCTGCCGCAAACATAGGCGATCACGAACCACGTAACCTTGAGGAACAAGCCATCTCCTTAATTGGGACGGATATTTATACGAAGTTGGTCAAGGGCTACACAGAAAAGCAATGGGGCCAAAAAGCAACAGACTTACCAGCGTTCATCATCCGTCGCTTGCCAGTCCGTTACACGTTTGACAACAACTACTTCAATGATACATACCAAGGGATTCCCATCGGTGGCTACACTCAAATCGTTGAAAAGATGCTGGCTAGTGATTTGATCGATGTTGAAACTGGCGTTGACTTTTTCGACAAGAAGGACGAATACTTGCGGGATTACCCACGGGTGATCTTCACTGGGATGATCGATCAATTCTTTGATTATCAACTTGGCGAATTGCAATATCGTTCATTACGCTTTGAAACAGAAGAAATGAACGTTGATAATTACCAAGGTAACGCAGTCATTAACTATACTGATGCAGAAACACCATACACCCGTGTCATCGAACACAAACATTTTGAATTTGGTAAAGGTGACAAGGGTAAGACGTTTGTTACAAAGGAATATCCAGCAACCTGGAAACGTGGCGATGAACCTTACTACCCAGTGAACAATAAGACCAACAACGATCTGTACACCAAGTATCGTAAATTGGCTGAAACAGAGCCTAAGGTGATGTTTGGAGGCCGTTTAGGTATGTACCGGTATTACGACATGCACCAAGTGATTCACGCGGCGCTAACAGCAGTGGAACAAGAATTTAAGTAAAAAAATTGTGATGACCAATAAAACGGTCATCACAATTTTTTTATTTGTTTGTATCAATGAAATCTACTTTTGGATGAAAAAAGAATCCGGCAAACTGTCCACGCAATAATGTTTTGACACGTAACCACTTATGATCACGTGAATGACGTAGAACACGGGTGAGGTCTAACATAGCTTGTAAAAACTGCTTTAACGCACCTTTATGTCCCTTATATTTTCGCCACGTAGCGTATAAATTTCTGTATGAATAAAAGTAGCGGGGAATTCGATTAACGCTGTCAGTGATAATGTCTGCCCCAACATTATTACCCGTTTCGTGAATCACCTTGCTATTAACAACTAAATAACCGTCGCCAATTTCACGCAACCGACTGGAATACTCAATATCGTCTGACCAAATGAAGTACTCTTTGTAGGGCAAACCCAGCTTAAGTACTGAGCTGCGGGAAAAGAGGAAGGAAACGAAAGTCGCGTATTCAAGTTCGACTAGATCGTCTGACAACTTGTTTGTCCAAAAACGTTTCGTCAATGGAACGTTCATTTGATTTGGTGTGCCATCTGTCCAGAGTGGATCGCTGACTAGAAAACCAAATTGATCTTTGAGCTGATCAGCCGAATTGATGAGTTCTTTTAAACAATCAGGTTCGGGCATGGTGTCATCATCCATCAACCACAAAAAATCATCTGACGTCTGTTCGACAGACGTCTTAATACCCCGAGAAAAGCCGCCAGCGCCACCGATATTAGCATGTGGATTGGTAATAATTAAGCGGTCATCAGTAAGTGTGTTCAGATAGGCCTCGGTGCCATCAGTACTGTTATTATTAACGACAATTAAATGGGAAATCGCATATGATTGATTTAAAACGTGGTCCAAACAGCGTTTGAGAAAGTCTAAACGGTTGTAGGTCACGATGATACAACTGACACTTTTCAAAATAAATCCTCCGAAAATAAGGTTTCACCAACATTGTTCTGTCAGCGGACTGCTAATAGTTTATCATAAATGAGGTGCTTATAAAATGTGAATTGTGGTGAGTTCGAGTTCAATGACAGCGACCAAATCTGGTATACTTGGTTTTAAAGTCTCAAAGAAGGAGGCAGTCAAGTGACAAAACACGATTCCCCCAAAGAGGGGCAATATGTCAGCATTAAAAGCTATAAGCATGATGAGAGTCTCCACCGAACATGGCGAGATACCATGGTGTTAAAAGACAGTGAAACGTCATTTATCGGGTTGAATGATCATACATTGGTAACTGAGGACGACGGTCGTCGCTGGGTGACGCGTGAGCCAGCGATTGTTTATTTTCATAAGCATTACTGGTTTAACATCGTTGCAATGATTCGAGATAATGGTGTGTCCTATTACTGCAACCTAGCTTCTCCGTTTACTTTAGACAAAGAGGCCTTAAAGTATATCGATTATGATTTAGATGTGAAGGTATTTCCAAACGGTGAAAAACGTCTGTTGGATGTTGATGAGTATGCCGATCATGGTAAAAAGTGGCACTATTCTTCTGAGTTAGATCAAATTTTGAAGCGCAATGTCCGTATTCTTGTTGATTGGATCGATCATAAGCAAGGACCATTTTCGCCAGAATTTATCGATTTATGGTATAAACGGTATCAAACACTGTTAAACCAGCAAAAGAAAGCCTAGGGCTGAGCCTATTATGGATGGAGTAAAAGTCATCAATGTTAAATAAACTGCGTAATTCAAATCTCTTTTTTTGGTCGCTCGAAATCTTAGTTGTAGTTTTAGTTATTTGGGTTTGTACAAAGCTCAATTTCTTATTTAGACCAATCGGTACCTTTATCTCTGCTGTTATTGTGCCTGTCATAATTGCTGGCTTTTTGTTTTATATGCTGAACCCCTTAGTAAAATTGCTAATCAAAATTCGGTATAAAAAATTTCATTTTTCTCGGGCATGGGCTTCATTGCTGATTATTGCAGTACTCATTTTGTTGATTTTTGTTGGTATCCTTTCGCTTATTCCACAATTAACAAAGCAAGTGTCTCAACTGATTGCAAATGCACCACACATTGCCTCTCAGTCTCAAAAAGTCATTACACACTATGTGAACCAATCGCACGTGTTAGAAAATAAACAAATTACGAATTATATTCGTTCTGTAGAAGGCTCAGTCGCACAATGGGCACAGGGATTTATTGGTAACCTGTCTTCAGGAGTCGGTAATGCAATCGGCTTTGTCACTAATGTCACAATTACGGCGATTACAGTGCCCGTTATTTTGTTTTATATGTTGCGTGATAGTAACAAGCTTGTGCCAGCCATTAAGCGATTTCTCCCTGAGAAACGTGAAGCCAGAATCGTAGAATTGCTTCATCGGATGAGTGAAACCATCTCACAATACATCAGTGGACAGATGATCGAGTGTATTTTTGTGGCCGTCTTTACATCAATTGGTTATATGATTATCGGAATGCCGCTAGGATTGCTCCTGGGGATTATCGCTGGTATTTGTAACATTATCCCATATGTTGGTCCATATATCGGTATTACACCGGCGTTGATTGTTGCGCTAATCATGGCGCCGCAAAAGTTAATCTGGATTATCGTGGTTGTGATCGTTGTTCAACAAATAGATGGGAACATCATTTATCCGAATATTATTGGCCGCTCTCTGAAGATTCATCCATTGACGATTATTATTCTTTTGTTAGCCGCTGGCCATATTGCCGGCATTCCGGGAATGATTTTAGCTATTCCATTTTATGCGGTGGTCAGAACGGTGGTTCAATATGTGTGGAGTATTTTCCAGTTAGAGGATATTAGCAACGAAATGGGCAAAGACCATAATAACTAATTGTTATTAACAACAGATTCAATAAAAATGTAAACGAAGTGTTAATTAATAAGACGACTCAATATGGTAAAGTAACCGTATTGAGT
>DMZB01000180.1 GCA_003482405.1 Lactobacillus sp.
GGCCCTCCTGGCATTAGTCGTTTCGTTAATAGTCGCAGTCAAACCTTATTTACCGTAACCCGTAGATTTCAACCCGTTTGAGATTCATTATCGTCACTCTGCTTTTACACCCTGAACGATATATGAAGACATCCACGGGCCACTCCACCAACCGTTGAAGCCAGCAGACTTAACCTCAATGTCTTTCAACCCTAAATCTTGTAAGGCCATTCGATACTCACGATCGTTGTGTTCGGTATCTACGATAATCAAACGACCACCGGGCTTTAATGTCCGTACGGCTTCGCTTAATGCGACCGCGCGGTGTTCTTTGGGCTTAATGTTGTGAAACGCAAAACTGGAAACAACGAAGTCAAATGCAGCATTGTTTGTTGGCAACTTCGTCATGTCTCCTGTTAATACCGTGGTCCGATCCGCGACATTTTCAGCCACTAAGTTTGCCTGTGTTTGCGCGACGCCATTGTTGGACTGGTCTCGTTGTTGCCACAAATCAATGCCTGTTGCGTGTCCTGTCACACCCAACCGTTTGGCAAACGCAATCATCACTGCACCATGACCACACCCAAGATCCAAAACTTGTGCATTCTTGGGAATGGTCAGTTTATCCATAATGCCCCGCCAAATAGTATATTTTCCACGTAGCGACGTGTGAAAAAAGGTTAACCCGCCAGCAAACATAACAATCCCAAATATCAGCGTCACCCAAGCGGTTGGATATGCATGCGCCATTGCCCAGTTAATTAAAACGCCAACACCTGTAATCAGGTACAGTATTGGCACAAGCGGTGCGTCAATGCCTTGTTTAACGTGTGTTTTACCAGTTTGGTTCATCTGTTTTCTCCCTTGCCGGTCCCTATTTTGTAACAACAGTTTTTATAGTTTATCATGAATCGTTTACATTGAGAAGCACTATCTGGCTGTTTGAAAACAGGCTCAACATACTGATATTAAAGGATTTATAACTTCATAAAACCAGCCTATAAAGATAACGCAGACAAAATTGGCAACATCACTTTCCTTGTGAAATTCAAATTTTTGACACAAATTCACTATAGATGAGAAACTAATATCAATAATAAACTTTTGATTATGAATCTGAACTGGAAGGTGTGCCACATGAAAAAAGCATCGTCTTTAATCGCGTTTGGTTTCTTCACGCTAACCGCGGCAATGCTCATGTCAGCTGATGAATATCCAGCGTTCGCCCAATCTGGACTGTTAGCAACGCTCTTGCTGATTATCGCTGGCGTCTTTTGGTTTTTGCCTGTGGCATTAGCTGCTGCTCAAATGGCGACGATGCCGGGGTGGAGTGACGGTGGCGTCTACACGTGGGTCAAAGGAACCTTAGGTCAACGTGCCGGCTTTATCGCCGTTTTCTTTCAGTGGTTACAAATTACGGTTAATTTCATCACCATGATTTACTTCATCATCGGTGTGTTTGCCTATGCATTGAACATACCAGCGCTGAATACAAATCCTTGGCTCAAACTCACTGCTTTTCTTGTCATTTATTGGACCATGACAGTTCTGCAATTAAAGGGCATCAATAACACTGACCGCTTGGTGAAGTGGACCTTCATTCTCGGCATTATTTTACCGGCATTGATTCTGCTAATCTTCAGCATCGTTTATCTGGCTACAGGCCATCCACTTCAGTTTGCGCTAACCTTATCACCACCTAGCGCGGCCAAAGGGAATACGTTGACGTTGATTGTCCCGTATATTCTGGCATTTACAGGCATCGAAGCCTCGGCCTCTTACGTTAATAATCTCAAACGGCCGCGCCGAAACTATCCCATTATTATGCTGACACTTGTCGTTTTCGCGATTATCATCGATTCGTTTGGCGGACTATCGGTCGCCGCTGTTGTTCCTTTAAAGGACTTATCATTGAACCAAGGTGTCATTCAGGCCATTAGTGCGATGGTTTCAATTATTTTAGGACCAACATTCGCGCCATTGGTAAAAATCATTGGTTTACTGATGGCAATCGGCATGCTGGGCGAGATTAGTTCATGGATCGTCGGACCAGTAAAATCACTGCTCGTGACAGCAGAAGATGAAATTCTGCCGCCGATTTTTAATCAGGTAAATGATCGTCAGGTTCCTGTTCATCTGGTCATGTTGCAAGGTATCATCGTTTCAATCATTGCCTTCATCCTAACTGTCATCTTTGGCGGTAATAACGGTGCCTTTGCGATGGGTATGGCACTCACCGTCATGCTATACCTCGTCACGTATCTACTCTTGTTTAGCGGCTTTATCGTTTTGAATCTAACTGGCAAGAGTCGCCAAGCCAGCTTTAAGTTGCCCGGTGGTAAAATTGTGTGCCTGATTACCGGTTTCTTAGGCTTAATCAGCTCTGCCCTAGTATTTATCTCAACATTTTTCCCAACCAGCAACTCACAGTTAACAACACTCACCTACTTTTCGGTTATGGCCGGATTCTTCTTGCTCATTTTGGGCTTAACGCTGTGGTTGTATTCACGACGACGGACTTCAAAAACACACCGTTCTTGGCATGTCCGTCATCTCAACCACGATGAGGTCCCCCGTTTCACACAAATTCAGGGACGTGGCGAGCATACGATTGACCCAACTGATAAAACATAATGAAGGCACAAATCAGACCTAACGAAAATCGCACGAAACCCAAATCTGAACTGAGGGTTTCGTGCGATTTATTTTGATAAACAAAAAGAGTAACCGTCGTTTAACAGCTTTGGCCAGCTGACGGTTGCTCTTTAACCTCAGACACCACCGCTTTTGCGGATCGGCAGGATGCCATTTACACTGGCATCCTTTTCACGTTGTTACTATATCACCAATTCGCGAATGACAGCTACAGATTAACTCGATTAATTGACGTGATCCTTCGCCCGCATTTTATTCAATTCCTGCTTGGCCTTCTTTTTGCGATTTGTTTGCTTTCACAACTTACAGCTCACTTTTCCGTCAACTTACTGCTTTCCCGAATCATCCCCACTAGTTCCTGTGGCTGGACGTCGGTATGGTTCACATCAACGGTATTCCAATGCGTTTTATTCATGTGATAGCCCGGCATCACACCGCGAAGTTTGCGCGCGAATTCACCGTGCTCTGGGATCATCTTGAGGTCAATTAATAAAACGCCATCCTTAGTGAAAACCATCGCAATAATTTTTCGATTTCGGCGGTGACGAATGACCTGCCACTCGATTTTTTCATGACTTGTCCCGCCATTAAATGGGTGATCCAACATCCCACCCGTTTCTTCAATTACTAAATCCACTAATTCCTTTTCCGTCATTCGATTGATCACGAATCCTTTATTGCGTCATTTGTCACGATTACGGCACCAATTTTGGCATTCGCCATTACGTAATCCTGTGCTACCGCGATGTCATCCAGCGTAAACACTTTAGCAATTGGAATCGTGATATTATGCTCACGAATCAAACCAAACAGTTCATCAACGGTGCCCTGATCAAAGAAGTCAGAATCGTAGGCAGTCAAATACTTATCAACCATTTCAAACGGCGAAAAATCCTTCATTTCCCACTCGCCGGCCAATAAGCCAATCACACAGCAAATGCCTTGGCTTCTCACATGGCTAACAGAATCGCGCATCGTCACAACCCCAACGAGGTCCACAATACCATCGTACTGTTTGTCCGTTTGCAACTGGCCGTCTTTATCTAAGACAGCTTCATCGGCACCACTGGCCTTAATTTCATCCAACCGTTCTGGCTTCCGCGTTGTGGCTGCGACCTTCAATCCCATTGCTTTAGCCAGTTTGATCATCGCTAGCCCAACGGCGGTCGTCCCACCACGAATCAACATACTATCATCAGCACTCAGATGTAACGACTTAATCGAGCCAAATGCGGTAACAAACGTTTCTGGATACTGAGCTAAATCAGTCCACGAACCATCATAGTCCACGGTATAGAGCTGTTTATTCGGGACCAGTGCGTATTCTTGCTCGCTGCCATCAAACTCACGCCCAAAACCGCCGTTTAACGTAATGACCTTTTGACCAACTTTTAATCCAGAACCCGGCTTGGTGTTGGCCACTTCACCGACCGCTTCCACACCAATCACTCGTGGAAATTTAACGCTTGGCGAACCACCTTCACGTGTTAACACCTCATAGCGATGAACCCCAAACGCATGAATTTTAAGCACTGAATGTTCGGTGTCCGCGACTGGCATTGGTCGATCCACAATCTTTAATACATCTGCATGGCCCGGTTTGTTAATCACAACTGCTTTCATAAATAATTTCCTCCCAAAACTAACAAGAACACATCAATAGACTTGTTGTTCCCCTTTTCTCAGTTTCAAACTATAATCAGTGTAAACTGTTACGTAACGTACACGTCAAGAAATAAGGGGCTAAAATGTTAACAATTCGCAAATTTGCCGAGCTAGCAGGCACGACGCGGCGCACATTACTCTTTTATGATGATCAAAACTTATTTAAACCCGTTCGTGTCGCTGCAAATGGTTACCGTTATTACGATTACGACCAACTGTATGATTTGTCCTTTATTTTGGAATTGCGCAAACTTGGCCTATCTGTCGCTCAAATTAAGGCATTACTTGATGCTAATCAGCAGAATGAGTTGGATCAGCAATTGCATAATATTAATCAAAAGATCGATACACAAATCCAACGTTTGAACATGCTCAAACAAACACTGACGCAGCGTTTCAGTCAAGAAAACGTGGTAAAATCACTCACACCAGTTAATGAACCAGTCATCATCAATCGTTCGAATCAACAATTCTGGCGCTCAATTCAATCAGTCACGTGTACTGACGAAGAAATCAGTCAGCTTTATCAAGATTTTTATCAAAAAATTGGTACGTTAAAACTAATCGACAAGCGCGAATCTGGTTTTATGACAACTCTGCCGAACTGTGAGGCCGCTGATTATGAAACAGCATCATTCTGTATTATTAAAGAGGTCAGTCCAATTGTTTCTGGCGCGGTTCCTATGGTGAACCGGCCTGCCGGCGAATACGTTGCAATCAATACCGTCAATACTTATGAAGATGTTTGTCACTCACTCAAAATCTTACAAGATTTTATCCAGTTACACAGCCTAGAGATCGACCAAACCTTGTGGCAGTTAAATCTTAATGAGCAACTTGCCAGCAAAGCAGGTTCTGCCTACATGTCGCTGGAGTATCGACTCTTGGATCAATAGCTTGATGAAATGTTTCATGTGAAACACACGCCACACTGTATCAGGAGGTTTCATAAATGTGTACTGCAATTACACTCCAATCTGAGAACAATCACGCCTTTTTTGCTCGCACCATGGACTTACCAACCACGACACCATGGCGGCCCATCTATTTGCCCGCGGGCTTTATGTGGCAGCCATCCACCAGTGACCAGGGCCAAACGCTACCAATGGCAATTCTCGGCGGCGGTCGCTGGACGCCTGGTAATCACTATCTACTTGGTGATGGTATGAATGAAGCTGGTTTGGCTTGCGCAGAACTTTATTTTCCAATGGAAGCTCGCTATGAATCAAAAATGGTCGCTGGCAAACTGAATATCACGCCACAGGACTTCATCTATTGGGCCCTTTTGCATCATTCAATTGCGGAATTACAACTGGACCTGCCAAACATTAGCATTATCGCTCAGAAATGGTACGGCGAAGATAATTGGCGTCCTTTTCACTGGCTGATCACTGATGTTGAGGGCAACACCGCTATTTTGGAACCACGTGGAGGCAAACTTACGCTGACAGAAGATCCTTTACATGTTCTGACCAACACGCCAGATTATCCTGCGCACGTCAAACGTTTAGCAAAAACATTGGCCATTGACCCACAATTGCCACTTGCGAAATTTAAAACAGCCGTTCACGTCTTTAACGGCGACTTAGCCCATACAAATCTACTTACAGATCGCTTTCAACGCACCGCGATTCACCTCTGGCAACAAGACAAACCCGTAACCACTAATGCTGCTGAATCAGAGCTTTTACAATTACTCGACGATGTCGTCATCCCCCGCACGCCAGAACGGTTGCGTCGTAGCAACATGGACTACACACATTATGAGGACGTACTCGACCTAACCGAGGGTACGATGACGTTTAAATCCGTTCGGACCGGTCAAATTCACCGATTACGTTTAGACGATATAAAAACGGCTAAGCCTCACCAAGTGGTAGCTTACCCATTCACATAATTCTTGTTCTTTAAATTTAGTAACGGATACACTGCAACAAACCTTTTATCGCCATAATTATGCTACTATTAACAAATAATCATTCGATTCATGTTTGTCAGTTATTACGTTTGTTCTAGAGGGGATATCCATGTCATCACGTTTAAAAACCATGTTAAAGGTCGTTGTTGCCTTTTTCGTCGCAACACTTGTGCTTCAATTCGCGTTCACTGCTTTTTCATCGACCCAGAAAGGTCACAGCAATGCTGCGCCGATTCGTCACACTCGGGCTGCGAAGAAAACAACCAAACATCATAAAAAAACTCAGCCAAAAGTCTATCCCGACCTGGCTAAGTATCCAAATGCGTGGTTAAAAGTTTCACTAAAGCATCAACGTGTTTACATCATGAACGATAATACCAAGTTGTACACGATGCTGGCATCTACTGGGATGAATAATTCAACTCCAACTGGTACGTTTACCATTGAACCAGAACGTGGCACCTACTTTTACACGCCAAGATTCAAAGAAGGTGCCTACGACTGGGTTTCATGGAAAGACCATGGTGTTTACCTCTTCCATTCCACACCAACAGATGAACAGAAACACGTCTTACCAGGACCTGAAGCTGATTTAGGTAAGCGGCCCTCATCACATGGTTGTGTGCATTTATCGCTCGCGGATGCGCACTGGGTCTATCAACACGTCCCTACCGGCATGAAAGTCGTTATCACCAAGAGTTAGTTTAAACAAAAATTTTAATAAAATGGATGCCATCTTACAGTTGAGACACACGTCAGAACTGGTTAAGATGACATCCATTTTTAGTCTTTTAACAATTCGATAATTTTAGGATCTTTTTGAAACAACTCCAGCAAACGACGTGAGCTCCCATTTGGTTCAGCGCGCCCAATCTCCCAAGACTCCACCGTTCGTGGTGAAATTCCTAGAAGGTGCGCCATCGTTTTCTGTGTGACATTTAAGTTTTTCCGTAGTTGCTTAACCGCTTTGGCGTCAAACCGTTCAGGCAGTTCAATCGTGACAGTGTGCACCTCAACATCATTGGGTTCGCCTTTGAAATAGGCTTGGATTTCTTTTAGGTTTTGCATTAAATAACTATCATCTTTTGCCACTTATCTAATCTCCTTTTTTATTAACTTAATTGTTCTCTTTATTTCTTTTTTCTTTTCAGCACTCAACGATTCTTGTCAACTTTTGGGATACATTTCTAAAAAAATAACAGTTAAACCTGCAACAACAAAATAAATAATTCGATAACTCCCGCTTTGCCCTTTATCACTCAATTCTGACGAAAATCTATACTTATAAGCTCCGCCGGTTCCACGAATAATATCACCCGGAAACTTACGACCACCATCGTTTACAGGTGCACTATCAAAAAAAATACTGATATCTGACTCTAAATGCTGTTTATCAACCTCGTCCAACTGTAACTCTTGCCATCGCTTCCTGAACATTTTTGGATAATAAAAGTGAATGTCTCCCTGTGCCATGCAATCTCCAGTTCATTGTCAAAGCACGAGTTCAGAATATACGGTTCAATCGTACTTGTCAATTATTTTAGTTTCGTCATTTCCATTGATGCTTCACCCATAACATACGCATTCACGGTGCCCTTTATTCGTCGAGCTACAATTTATTTTTGGGCTGCACAAAACAGATATACGTTTTCAAAAAATTACTGCGTCAAAAAACTGCTGTCACACAGATAAAGATATCTGTATAACAGCAGTTTTCAATTCCCATTTAGTTTTGACGGTGATTCTGCGGATGTGCACGATTCCCCTCAGTGTTTGAGATGCAACGCACGTTTCCATTTCGCGAATACAATCGACTCTGTCCTTGGCGTAATACTGTCATAAGCGTTACGGCTCATGGCATCCCAAACTTGATCATCTTTCATGACACGCTGAATAGCATTAGCCAGGCCTACAACGTCACTGTCAGCAACCAAGTAACCGTTCTTGCCCTCATCAATAAGGTCGGCCGGACCGTAGTGAATGTTGTAGACGACTGACGGTACACCATGTGACAGTGCTTCTGCTAGCGCTAATGGTTCATTATCACTTTCGGTGGCGTTGACATAAACCTGCGCACCATTGTAAGCATCATTTAACTCTGTCTGATAGCCCTTCAAGTGGACACTATCTGTCAATTCGGCCTTCTTGATCTGTTCAGTGAGTGGTTTCTCCTGATCACCATAGCCATAGATATCCAACGTTGCATCAGGGACACGTTTTTTGACCGTTTCAAACGCCCTGACGACATCTTCCGTGTGTCGTTCCTTGGTCAAACGACCAACAACAATCACCTTATGCGCCGTGCGTTGTGCTAAACGGACACGTTTGGCATGTGCCTGTTCGTCATTTACCACACTAAATGGCACAACACTGATTGGGGCCTTAACCTGCGCTTCGCCACCCATCCACCGTGTCAAATCAGCCTTTTGTTCGTCCGTTGCAACGATAATGCCCGCCAGTTTATCAATTTGATTGACGACAGGATTTGCATAAATCCCTGACAAGTTCGCGTAAACTTGGTCTTTTGGATCAACAGTATGTGTGGTTGGTAACGTTATAAACCGGCTCACTTTAGTCGTCATGCTTAGCATTGCATCATAGGCTGCACCAGGGCGATCCGCGATAAACGTTGAACCTTCGCCATCACGCCGATTCAGTTCATCTAAGAAGTAGGTGAACAGCTCGTCATAACTATCAAAGAACAGATCCTGATCCTTGTAGTTCAACAATTGTAATAGTGATAAGAAATTGTGACCATCCTTATCGTGACTAAAATATTCTTCGATAACCCGTTTGCCATTTGGTGCGTAAGTCACTTGACTAATCAGGTCGCCGGCATCGCTGAAGAACTGATCACGCGTTTTAAAACCGCGGAAATCCCACAGCTCTGTTTGAACCTTTTTGCCCGTTTTATCAAACGTATCAACACTATAGATTTGTCCCACTGTGCCAGGGGCAAAGTGCACATCCATGACCAATTTATCGCCGTCATAAACGTGGCTGACATCTGCACCGGGATCTACATTGTAGTCTGCGGCCAGGTTAAGCGATTCAATCTTCGGTTCATTTTTGCCAACTGGTTTAAGATCTTCAATCCCCTGAAAAAAATCATACATATTGACGATCTGGTCGTCACCAATGCCGAAACGCTGTTTATTGGCGTACAACATTTGATCAAAGTTTCGCGTAACCAACTTGGCTGCAGTTCCTTGATGCTTAAATAATTGCAGTCGTTTGATCTCCGCGTGTTCAATTCCTGAATTCAAGGCCATCAAGTATTCATTTACAAAATAAATCATTTGCTGACCTCCTGTTTTTGGTTCTTGGCGGCTGGGTCCGCTTTGGCGAAGGCCGTCACGGCTGTCAATACTGGCTGCCACTTATTCCACACCGCATCCTCAGAGAACCGTTTGGCATCTTCATACGCGTTTTCACTAAATTTCTGCATCAACTTGTCGTCTTTTAACAGCTTCGTCATCGCATCCGCCAACGCATCAACGTTATCTAACTCAACTAAGTAACCATCACGATTATTTTCAATAATCCCTTGAGGACCATATTTGGCATCGTATGAAACTGTTGGTACTCCGTGTGACTGTGCTTCAAGTAGCGCCAGCGAAAATCCTTCTGCCCTCGAAGCTAACACGTTAATCTGCGCGCCATCGTAAACTTTGCCAACATCTAACGTGTAATCGTGGAAAGTGACTAAATCACCCAACTTTTTATCTGCAACGATTTTATTTAACCGTTCGCCCTCTTTACCGTTGGCATAACCCCAAAAGTCCAGCCGGGCTGCCGGAACTTTGTCGTGGACCTTTTCATAGGCCTCAATCACCTTATCCTGCTGCTTTTCTGGTGACAAACGCGCCACCATGATGATTTGACCGGGTGTCCGTTTTGACCACTGTAGGTGTGGGGCATTCAGCACATCGTTATCGACGATTCCAACTGGTAATTCAAAGACCGGTGTGTCATTGCCCCAACGGTTGATAAAGTCAGTTCGCTGTTGTGGTGTTGGTGCTGCAACGCCTTGCCATTGATCCAAATTCTTGATGGCATACTCATAGTTGTAGTTCAACGTGGCCGTCATCGTTTTTTCAGGATCATTCAAATGATTAGAGTGTAAATGCATCATCTTAAATGCTCGCGTCCGCATGTTTAAAACGGACCAAGCCAGCTCAAACGTACGGTCCACAACAAAGACGTTATTGGCCCCGTTACGTTTGTTCAGTTCATCAAGGAAAAAGCGCATCATCGCCTGCTCACCATCAAATGAATAGTTTGAGCCATGCCAGTTCATAATTCGGTACAGGGAATTGGCATACTTACCTTCTTGATTTTTCATGTGGAACGTTTGATAAACAACGGTGCCTTCAGGATTAAACACCTGTTCAGCGTTCACCACGCCATCTGCATCGTGCCATTGTTCCAGGGCCTTAAATCCGCGCGCATCCCAGTACTCACTCTTAACTAATTTGCCATATCGGTCAAACGTCCAAACCGTTTCGACTTCTTTATACTCTGGCGCGCGCATCTTAATTCGTTGAATGATTCGTTCTGAGTTACGGACCATAAAGCCGTGGTCATCCTGATCATTCACCAATACTTGTAGGTTTGATTTCACATGCAAATCCGCCAACGTGAATGATGTCTTTTTAAGGTTTTCAGTCCCTTCAAAAAAGTCAAACAAGTTGACCATGTCACTGTCTTCAAGGCCGGCATGAGCCAGTGTATCGTGCAATGTCAGCGAGAAAAAGCGCGTGACAATTTGGGCAGGCTCATGATGATCTTTAAACATGCCCAACCGTTTCATTTCCGCGTGCTCGATCCCGGATTTCTTTTCATTAAAACTTGCGTTGATAAAGTAATACATTCCATTACCTCACTTATTATGCAAACCCTTTTTTAAATCATACCAGAAGCTCACAAAAATAGGGCTCAGCACAATTGCTAAGTCCTATTTTAACGTACCTTATTGAGTTTGAACGCGCTTTTCACGAGCTTAACGACTTTTTTTCAAAACTAATCACTTTTTTTGACCACTAAAATGCTGATCTAATGCCATAATGCCAGCTAAGACAAACGCAACCAACAGAAGTGTCATTTCGACGTCAATGTAGCCAAACAAAAATGCCACAACCATACTGATCAACACCGCTAGAATCAACACGATTTCCACCGTTTGACGACCCTTACGAAACTGACCTCGCTTAAATACTTTTGAATGTCGCTGCAGGTTTGCACCAACGTAAGTGCCTCCCAATGGTGCGTCAATAATTCGTTTAGAACGACTTGTAATGTTGCCTTGATACTTGTTGCCCCTGCTCATCATGATTCCCCCCTCGCCGTGTGTGCTCGCATGCTTCTTAATTGCACACATTGTATCCGCAAAGGAACACTTGCGCACGTTTTTTGAATCAACTATATTTCCCAGGAAATAAAAAAACTCTGTGAGCCAACCATTATTGGTCAGTTCACAGAGTATTTGATGATTGACTAGTCTTCACTACCCATCCAACGACCAACAAAGGCCGCAATGGCAGCACCAACAACTGGGGCAATCAAGTAAACCCAGTAGTGAGATAACGCAGTTCCACCAGCAAAGATGGCTGGTCCGAAACTACGAGCGGGGTTCAGAGAACCACCGGTCAAGTTCAAGGCAACGATGATCAAGAAGGCTAATGTCAAACCAATGGCAACTGGTGCCATCTGACTGTTACCAAACCGCTCGCTGGTTACCATCAAGATAACAAACACGAACAGGAACGTGATAATCGTTTCGACACAGAAGGCTGCGCCAGCAGAGATCTTAGGGAAGTCCGTTTGACCAAAACCCACACTCTAAGGCAAGCTCAATGCGTGCTCAAAGAATGACAGAACAGCTGAAGCAACAGTAGCACCTAAAAATTGCGAAATAATGTAGAAAAGGGTGTCACCTGCTGACAAACGGCGTAAGCCATCATCGTAATGGCAAGTCCAAACGCTAAACCGATGGCAAGTGTGCCACCCTTAGCGACTGTAACCGTACCAGTACCGATGAAAACAAGCATAAATGTACCGATGAACTCGGCGAAATACTTTCTCATTTCCATTCCCTCCAGGAATATGTAAATTTAGAAAACTTAGGTTCGGATTAAATGATACCCTATTTGCACCAGAAATACAGGTTAAACGCCTGTGATTAACTATTTTGATACAAAATCATTGCAATTTGTCGATAGTTCAATTTCACCACAAATTAAAAATTACTGCTGCATAGGATTACACACCCATACAACAGTAATTTCATGAATTTTATTTATAGTGTTGTGCTGCAATAACTTGTAACCGGTGACCCGCAATGAACAGAAAAATGGCCGCGACCCATGAGGCAAATAGAACACTTATAATCGCTTGACCATAAAAGGTGCTCCCGTTGATCAGCCAGCGATCCGTCAACTGATTGAGCTTGGATAATTCCCAAACACCGACCACTGCCGGTAACAGCATGAAGGCATACACTAAAAACGAAGCGCCGTTAGTCAACATCGTCAGACTGAGCACCACCCCAGAAAAAATGTTGATCACTGCAGCCCATAAGAGTAATCGGCGAACAGCCGCAATCGCTTGTTCGCGCCATCTTTGATCCATTTACAATCCGTCCTTTATCCTAAAGTTAATCTAACCATTATGACACACTTTAGGGTGTTGAACTACCGATCAGGATACGAAGTTACTTTGTCTTACGGTCCGCGAGTGCTTGTTTGCCTTTATCAGTCAATCCTTCAACGGTGTTGCCACTGGCCTCAATATAGCCAGCCTCAATCAGCGGTCGCGGATCACCACCGATAGCGTTATCACAGTAGTCAACGAAGTGTGTAACCGGTGTACCTGGTTCAACTCTGCCAGATGCAATCGCATCCAAAATGTCATAATCCGTGTTTGTTAGTTCCATGTGCGTCTCCTCCGCTTTCAAAGTATTCTTGAATTATACTCCGTTCCCTGTCATGAAGTGGCTATTTCGGCTTCTGCTAGCAATCCTTTTTTTCAAAATTCGAGAGCTAACCTTGAAACAGAAAACCACCGAAATTAATTCCCGGTGGTAAACCTTAAGGATTGGATTAAATTACAAAAACGTGTGCTGGACTTTCAAGTCCTACTTTGTGGTCTCTAAGGATCTCTCCCTTTTTCTAAACATAGAAATTTTCTTTTCGGTTTTGACTGTAATCCGTCCTGCTTTAATGACATACAGTCGTTCAGGAATATCAATTACAGCATCACTTTTACGTTTGGTATCTAACAAGACCATATCTGCCTTGTTACCAACTTTTAAACCATAATCTGCCAAACGCAGTGCCTTTGCAGGATTATAGGTCAGCATTTCTAATACCGTTGGCAAATCAGATAATCCGCCAAGATGCGCAACTGGAACGGCCAGGAAACCTACTTGCATAATGTCACCATTTCCAAATGGAGTAAATGGATTGCGAATATTATTTGTGGAAAGCGAAACGTTAACTCCGCCATCTCTTAACTTGCGAATAGGCGTTACACAACGACGAACATTATACGTATCATTTCGACCACCAAGATGTAAGTCAGTCTCGGGAAGCGACATGACATTAATTTTAGCTTTTTTCATTAAATTGATAATTGGTTCTAATTTTTCGGGTTTTAGAGCCGCTAACGCAGTTTCGTGACCAACGGAAACACGGCCTTCAAAACCTTCCTCAATTGTTTTTCTAGCAATATAGTCAACCGTAAGTTGATCCGCATCGTCAAAGAAATCTTGATGAAAATCAATGTCCTTATTATATTTTTTGGCTAGTTCAAATATAAAGTCTATGTGTTGCTTTGGGTCAGGATCAACATATGGAATACCACCGACAACATCAGCCCCCATCTGCATAGCCTCATCCATCATCTGTTTCATGCCAGGAAGTTTAAAAATGCCGTCCTGTGGAAAGGCAACCACTTGAATATCGAGCATATCTTTATATTCTTCCTTGAGTTTGAGAATTGTTTTAAAGCCATCAAATCCGGTGTCAGGAGAGAACTCCGCATGGGTTCTCATACTCGTCACACCATGTATAATCTCCATTTCAAGTGCCTTTTTTGCTCTTTGATAGATGTCTTCTCTAGTAAAGGTTGGCTTCGCCTTTGCCGTGACGGCAATAGCTTCTTTAAGCGTTCCGGATTGGTTATGAACCCTGCTTGAAATCAGGGCTTTGTCTAAATGAATGTGGGATTCCACCAAACCGGGAATTAGAACATTTTCATCACCCTCAATAATTATTTTTCCAGACTCATCTATCCTTCCATCCGATATTTGTTCAATCACACCATCTTTAACAGCAACATTCAAAGGGGCTTCATTATCACTAATTCGCACATTTTTAAGTAAAAGATCTGCCATAATTACACCTCGTCGATTTGTTTAACCACCAACATTAAAATAAATGGCACTGGTACCATAGTAAACGCTTACAATAATTATTTTACACACTATCACACACGTTACATTAATCTCCAGGTATAACTCCAAAGTTTATTTTTATCCGTCGATCCCAATGTAAGCGCTTACTTAAATATCTACAATTAATGTATTGCAATAAGTGTGCGTGATCGAAGATTCTTCGGAAGACAGACGTTTTTAAGCTTTGGAAGGAGCATAACAGCTATGAAAGTGGACATTTCGCTTAGCAAGGAGGCATTTTTTGCCGCAATCGGAATTGGTCTCTTCACGTTTTTCTACGGTTTACTGTCAGGATCACTTGAATTTTGGATGGCCCCTGTAGCCTTCATTACTTCAGCTTTCTATGCGGGCTACGAATCCCCCAAAAATACATCAATAAAAGTTTCTATTAGCTTTGGAATGGGAATTTTGTGGGGAATTATTGCTTATAGCCTATTTCAAATTCCAAATATGAACATGCTACTTTGGACATCATCTGTATTTGGAATTATGGCATTCATTGCCATAATCTTACAAGATACAATCATGCCATTCACTAGAATTCCTGCCTGGTTACTTGGATGGGGGACATTCATGGAAATCTCTTTAAATAAAACAATTACGAACTGGCCACTATTTATCATTGAGCTTGCCGCTTGCATGTTATTGGGGGTTTATTTTTTGGATTTTGGCTCAAATTGGCTGAAAAAAATGCTATATCTCGTATCCCCAGAAAAACAAAAAACATCAAAATCCTTATCTACGGGTAGCACAAAAAATCCCAAAGAGAATTAACTCATTGTTAATTAAAGAAGGGGGTACAGTCGATTACAAATAAATGATAACTTATTAGAAAAAATGTGAAACCGTGCAATTAAATAAACGCAATTGAAATTGAAAAAGAAGCCGTGGTATAATTCACGGCTTCTTTTCATTTACCTCAACCTCACTTTTTTAAAACCTCACTCGGTGTAGTTTTGTTACTTAGTAATCGTCGCAATTTTTGCTTTGACAACAGTTGTACCTGCTAATCCGTCTATAATCTGTTTTACGTCTTCAAGTGAACCGATTACTGCCGGTTTCCCTGCTTCACGTACAAATTCAATAACTGCTTCCACTTTTGGCAACATACTGCCTTTTGCAAATTCATTATTTTCAACGTGCTGTTGAAGCTCGGCAACACCAACCTTTTTAATCTCAATTGCATCTGATCGACCATAATTGAAAAACACACCGTCCACGGACGTCAGAATAATTAGTCTATCTGCATCCACCAACTGAGCAATCTTTGCTGCGCTAAAATCCTTATCAATAACTGCTTCTGTTCCAATTAGCCGATTACCACTCCTGATAACTGGAATACCACCTCCGCCCGAAACAATAGGTATCATTCCCATATCGATAATTTGTTTGATTGCTCGACTTTCATTTACTTCAATCGGTTTAGGCGACGGAACTACTCGGCGATATCCACGACCCGCATCTTCAATAAACCGCCAATCCGCGTGTTTCGTCTTAATATTAGAAGCTTCTGCTTTCGTATAAAAAGGTCCAATCGGTTTTGACGGATTTTGGAACGCTGGATCGCTTTCCGAAACGATTGTTTGTGTAACGATACTAATTACGTTCTTATCAATTCCAACACTCAGCAGTTCCTCGCGCATAGCATTTTGAAGCCAGTATCCAATACTTCCCTGCGTCATGGCGCCACAAGTATCTAAAGGTAAAGCTGGATTGTCAGTAGAATCAGCAGCAGCCTGTTGGAGTAAAAGGTTCCCAACTTGAGGACCATTGCCATGAGTAATAATTAATTGATCTCCATTTTTAACGAAATTCACCAACGATTTTGCCGTAGCTTTTACTGCCGTCATTTGTGCCTGTGCTGAGGCATCTGCTGAGAGAATAGCATTCCCACCAAGTGCTACCACAATTTTTGCCAATTTATATTCCTCCTATTTTTGTGCTCAATTAATTTTATTTGTTTCCAGAAGTCCCATAAATGCTGCATACATCCCCAACAAGGTATCTGTTCCTGATGTGTGACCAAAATCCTGAATAGCAAATATTGCAGGCCGTAAAGCCGCTGCATTTCCTTTTTGAATAATATTTAAAAAGGAAATCATCTTTTCGGAAGTGTATCCTTCAAGTGCTGCCTGAATATACGATTCGGACACATCTGTCGTTCCACCACGCTGTAATCGAGCTTTTACGGTTTTTTGCCAGTCAACTATCTGAGAACTCTTAGTTGCTGTCAAGATTGAAAGATTACCAACCATAATGTCGTCTCCGCTGGGTGTAAGGCCACGCCCACGTCCAAAAAGGAAATCTGATGTTGATATTTTACTTTCTAAACTGTGAGCTTTGAGAACCATATCTATCACCCTTTGAGGCGAATACTCCTCACTCAATCCCCAATCCTTAGCAAAATCGATTATCTTAAATGTATCGACAATTTGTGCAATTGAAATTTTATTAAAGTTCACTTCTGGAATTTTCAAATCGACTTCAGATAACTCTGATAAAAAAATGTTTTTTATATCTTTATTCGTATAAATAAATAATCGATCATTTGTATACAGAACCCTATTACCAACGTCAATGTCGTTTAACAGATGATCAATAATATCGTCGTCAAGTGTGATACCCGTGGCAGACAAAGATTCTGAAATACTTCCGACATGAAAAAGAATATCAGGAAATTTAATGTTAAAGCTATGATGGAATTCTGTACTGACTACCCCATGGTCTAGGTTAAATAAATGGAGAGGGAGCATATTGCTCTTCTCTCCGTTTATTTGATTTCTATTAAGGTTCATACAAATCACTTATTCCTTAACTAAATCATTTTCATCTACGACATCTTCATTGCCATTCAGCAAACCCATACTTTCAGCATATGAAACCAACGCTTTTTCAAAACAAGCAAGTGGAGCGCGAACGGTTCCAGCACCGACTTGACCAACACCTGCAACTTTGCTTGCAATACCAGTGTTAATGATTGGTGTGATACCAGTTTCAACAACCTTGACAATATCTATTCCTATTGCTGTACCTTGGTAATCCCAAGTGGGAATTGAGAAATTAGGATTGTGATCAAGCGTGATTTTGGCCATTTCATTGCTTATCCGTTGTGCATCTTTAAATCCACCAGCTCCAACAAAACGAGTAACACCTGGAGCAGCAATCATTGCCATTCCTCCAAACCCAACAGTTTCGGCAATAGCACTATCCCCAATGTCTGGGTTCGCGTCATCTTGAGTGAATCCTGTGAAAAATAACCCTTTTGGCGTATTAACAGGAGCAGTGAACCATTGATCCCCAAGTCCGCTAATTCGAATACCAAAATCCTTACCATTACGCGTCATGGTAGTAACGACTGTTCCATGCTTGTACGTTCGTGCGGCATCGACAATTGATTTTCCGGTTGCCATCATGATACTCAAGAAGAATTGGTCAGTGTCAGCCAAGAATTGGATAACGTCCTGTTTATCTTTTTCAGGGATATTCAATGACACAATTAACGGTGCTACTTCCTTCAAGAATACCAATGTTGCGGCAATATTTCGTTGATGAAATTCATCACCCATCGTAATCGCTTTTGCCATCATAACAGTGACATTCAAACCACCATCAAGTTTCTTCAGAGCTTTACTCAAAGTCGGCGCTAAAACATTTGCCATCCACTTTAGTCTATTAATAACTTCATCATTATATGCACCAAAGCGAAGTACTTTACCAATTCCTTCGTTCATTGTGCAATAAGCATCGTTGCCCTTCAGCGCGTTTTTAATAACTAGGACAGCCATGTGTGCTGAAGTAATTCCACCCATTGGTCCAACGGCATTTACATCGTGGTTACACAGAAAATTAATATCGCCACTTTCTAGTAATTTACGTGCATCGGCTTCGTTCTTTGACCATCCTTCAAACAGAACAGCTCCGATACAACCGCCTTGCATTGGCTCAGTCATTTCATCATAGTCGATTGGTGGTCCAGCATGTAATAGCGTATGTCCTTTCAATTCAGAGATAACACTACCCGCCGGTACTACATCGACTAAGAATGGTGCCGCTTTTTTGTAAGCTTCTACTATCTTTGTGTTTTCAGCATCACGGTGTTGAAGTTGCTTAACCCGTTTGATGATTTTTATCATCTTCTGATTCCCACCAGCTACAGGCTTCCAGTCAAATTGCACACCTGAACCGCCAAACTCAACGACAGGCTTTAAAAATTCAGCGACACCGACATTGATGACACGTGGCTTCGTATAGAGCATGTCTAACAAAGGTTCACTTGGCATCGGCACCTCGTGCACATTGCCTAAATAGTTAACAATTTTTTTGTCCGGTTCATTTATATCTTTACCAACTAAATTCAATGCGTAGCGAACGGCTTGCGCATTGCTGTCCAGAACGATGATACCTGCCTTCTGGAGTGTCTTACGCGCAACATCGTAATCTTGAGGATCTTCACGAGTTCCAACAACAGTAGCTACAAACCTAACATGTGGATACTTTCTAGATACTTTATCAACTGCCTCTGCCAAGCTATTAGCCATCGTATCATCGGTTCCATAGCCAAGCACATCATCCAGCAAGATGACACCAGTAGTAGGATTTTCTGCATAATCGTTAATTTTTTTGATTCGAATTCGTGGGTCAATCATTGGATGCGGACGACCTTGAGTGTAAATGTCATCTCCTAAATCGAGAACTTCGTTTCCTTTTGCTCGAAGAACATACCCTTCGTCTGAAATAATTCCGCCAAGGTTTAACGCTTCAGATAATAGCATTCCCGCTTCATAAGCCAAGGTCCCACCTGAGTACAAACCGATGACGTTTTTACCAATTAACTGCGAATCTGCGTCAACAAGCGCTTTTTCTGGATAGTAATTATCCTTAACTTTCTTGCCTTCGGATAAATCCATTAACATGCGTGAGGTTTCTTCCAAAGTATGTGCTAAATAAACGGATCCTTCATGATGGTCAGGCTTTTCACCTAAGAAAATAGCAACAACTGGCTTTTTAATGCTATGAAGTAAGTTGACAACATCATCACGCACCTCTTTTGCGGGTGGCTTGGAAATAATTCCAATCACTTCTGTTGGATCATGATGAGCTAGTCCCGAAATTGCATCTTCCATCGTTATCGCACCAACTTTGTCAGAAAGATCACGGCCACCAGTACCGATGGCATGAGTCACCCCGCCTCCGAGCCGCTCAATCATGCTCGTTACTTCCTGTATTCCGGTTCCGGAAGCACCAACTAAGCCAATATTTCCTGAACGAACTACATTTGTAAATGCTAGAGGAACATTGCTGACAATTCCAGTTCCACAATCAGGACCCATAACAAGTAAGCCTTTTTTGTGTGCCTTTTGTTTCAATCGGGCTTCATCAGCCAATGAAACGTTATCACTAAATACAAAAGCATTTAGATTGTGATCCAAAGCGTTATCAATCTCGTCTGCCGCGTAAATTCCTGGAACAGAAATAACAGCTAAGTTAGCATCTGGAACCGCTTTTATTGCATCATCCCAATTGTTAGCCGTTTTTGAATCTGCTGAGTTATCACTTTTAACAGATAAGTCACTTAAAAATTTATCAATTTGTTGTAGAACATTATTCATGACGTTTTTATCATCCGCCTCAAGCACAATCATCATATCGTTCGGTTCAGCGGCCTGGGCCTCATCAGTCAATAATCCTGCTTCATTAAAAATGCCTTTATTAGCGTCAGTTCCCATCATAACTTGAACTTGTTTCACACTAGACATAGAACTTATATTCTGTGTTAACAGCATTAAATTGATAGAATCTTGATAACTATTTTTCCTGATTACCGTATATAGCAAAATATTTTCCTCCTTTGTTGCATAGCCTAGTCACCAGCAACTCAACTTGCGCTTTTATAATACGGTCTCGAGAAGGTCAATACATTTACTCACAAAGCTAATATTGTTAATAATATTATGTCCCTATAGGATAATAGAAATCGCTTACTTTAAATTGTTTTTTATCCTTTCAGTAGTATCCTTTAGGTTAATGAACAACGTAGAAGGAGAGACATAAAATGGCGGTCATATTAAAGAACATTCAACAAATTGAAGCACTGAAAGACGCCAAACTGATTGCCGGAGACAACGGCGTCGATAAAACCGTTGACAATATTATGATTACTGAGGCACCCGATGTTGAGCACTGGATTACTCCAAATGAAGTTTTACTTTCGTCACTTTACGGATTTGATAAATTACCGGCTGAAGCAATAAGCGCCTTCATGCAATCATTGAACAAATATAGCTGTAGCGGCCTAATTGTTAAAACATCTCGTTTTATCAGCCAAATTCCGAAACAAATCATGGACGACTGTAACCAATTTAATATTCCATTAATTGAAATTGGTAAAAACGTAAAATACAGCGATATTATGTTGGAAACAATGCAATTGCTATTCAATGAGCGAAACAGAATGCTTAACCGTTACAAAACTATCAATCAGCGATTTGTTAAATTAGCAATTAAAAACAGTTCATATCAATCCATAGTTGCCTCACTTTCTGCTTTGGTAAACAATCCAACTTATATTTTTAAAATCGAAGATCAAATCGGTGTAGACATTGCCCACAGTGAAAGTAATCAGTGGTCCGTCAAAACAGTTGATTTTTCTGAAAAGAAACCAGTTCCAAAAAGTGAATATACAAACTACCGATATTTTGAAGTCACCACATCTGCTGGGCACAAGTTTTTAATGGTTAAAATTCCTCGTAGTGAAGATAATCTTTATATAGGTATATTGCAGGAAAAGCCGCTACAAGATATCGATTATATGGCAATTGAAAATGCGGTGAATTTCACACAAATGGAAGTCATCAAACAAACTGCTCTGGATCAAGGACTCAGGACATATGCAAACGATATTATTGATGACCTCATTAACGGAAAAATTACAACCGATGATGAATACACAGCCGCTTTGAAACATTTCAAGTTATCAGAAGCGAAAAGTTATCGCGTTACTGTGATTCAAGCTCTTAAAAACACAAATGTACAGACAGACTATTTCCGTGACAACCCACATGATGCAAATGGAGTTGTCACACAATTTAAAATTTATTGGCCTAATGCTGTTTACAGAATCCGTCAAAACCGAATTATTCTAATAATTGATGATGCTCCAGCCGAAAATCTACAAACTAACTTGGAAAAAATAATTCATACGTTAGGAATTTCTCATCCTACGCTAGATTTTCAAGTTGGACTAAGTGAAAGCTGTCATCCAAAAGATTTTCCAAGCCATGCAACACAGTCGCTTAAGACACTCAAGATTGCAGGACGTTTAAACAGAAAAAACTCAATCCTCAACTACAATGACTTAGGCTTTTATAGATTTTTGTTTCAGGTTGACGATCCTAAAAAATTGAAATCGTTCGTAACAGAAGATTTGCTCAAGCTCTATCAAGAACGGCCAGAATTATATATCACCCTAAAAACCTATCTGGAACACAATCAGAATGCCAAGGCCAGTGCACTCGCCCTATTTATCCATCCTAAAACCATGAGTTATCGTTTAAATAAAATCCAAGAAAAAACAAGCATTAATTTTTCGGATGTCGATGAAATTTTCAGATTGAATGTGGGTATTCGAGTTCTCAATGTGTTGGATGAAGAACAACGTTAAAAAAGGAGGCTCAAAGAATGATAACAGTGACGTACACGACAGATGCCAAGGAAAAAATTAAAGGTTCATTTCGAAAAGTTCCTGGAGGCACAGATAAGCCAACGATAATTTACATTCATGGCGGTGGTCTAATTTTTGGTAATAGAGATGATCTACCAATACAATATGCTGATTTATTTGTACAAGCAGGCTATCCTATACTCTCGCTTGATTATCTGTTGGCCCCTGAAAGTGACTATCAAGCGATTATTGGCTCGGTTCAGGCCGGACTGAACTATTTTCTCAATCATAGTGACGAACTCGAACTCAGAAACAATGACTATATTTTATTTGGAAGATCTGCTGGCGCATATCTCTGTATACA
This sequence comes from Lactobacillus sp., assembly GCA_003482405.1. GTDB lineage: Bacteria > Bacillota > Bacilli > Lactobacillales > Lactobacillaceae > Furfurilactobacillus. The sequence continues at coordinate 22,697 of DMZB01000180.1, forward strand.
ACTGATGGCAGAAAACTTACAAAAATCTCCCGTAGCATTCATTGACTTGTACGGATTTGAAAGCCTTTTAGCGCCAAATCTTAAACAGTTCAATAATTTATATTCCAAGTATCCAGAAATCACAAAAGATGAATTGCAACCACTAATCAGAGAATCTCCAATTAGCAATAGTTCACAGAATGATAGATTTCTTATTTATGTATATGCACGACAAAGCTCTGCTTGGCAAAAAATGATTTTTCAGAGCACACCTACTACGGAGGCAAATTTAGATAAAAATCTAATGGTAACCAATTTTCCACCCACATACATGTGTCATTCAAATTCAGATCCAGATGTCCCATTCATTAATTCGATTATATTAAAGTCAAAATTGCCCAATGCTCGGCTAATTCCAATAGAATCTAAAGAACATGATTTTGACCGAAATGTGACATCTGAAACCTTAGTTATATACAAAAACATCATTCAGTGGTTAAAAAATACTCGCAGTTAAAAAATAAATAATTGAATAAAACCCCCAACAAATCGGTTACGAAAATAAGTAACCATTTGTTGGGGGTTTTAAACGATTCAATTTTTACAATTGACGTGCGTTTTTCTTATCAGATGTGAACATGAATAAGATTACACCAATGAGTAAAAGAACCGCCGCCAGATAAAAACCAATTTGCATTGAACCAAACTGATCAGAAATCCAACCGGTCAGGTATGGCGCTAAAATTGAACCAGACATCCCGATAAAGTTATATGCACTCAATGCAGTTGATAATGAACCACGCGGAGAGTTTTTAGTGACAAACGCTATTAGTATTGGATCAATCGCTAATTTGCCAGTCAGTCCGTAAATAATCAGCAGTAAAATCAGAAGCGATTTATTAGTAACAAAAGCAATCCCAAACACAGAAATCAAAGAAACTGGAACTAAGAAACCAATCAACATCTTTGTCTTCTTGATCTTGTCATAGATTCTAGCAAACAATAATGCGCCCGGAATCGAAGCCCACGGGACCAATGAAGAGATAAAACCAACGCTGCTGCCTTGAAATCCTCGTTCGACCTGTAAGAATTGTGGTAGCCAAGTCAAAATTACAAAGTTTGCGTAGATTGAACAAAAGCAGAGTATAAAGGCAAGGACAAGATTCTTTTTTTTGAATAGGTCTTTAAGGCTAACTTTCTTTGTATCGGCCTCAACAGTCTGCTCCTTCTTTTCATTTTCTTGATCTTCTGGACGAATTACTTTTTCCTTGAGGATAATATAGAACAAGATCCCCACTATGATAGTTGGAACTGCCATAATCCAGAACGGACTGGTCCACGACATTCCTTTTTGTAGAACTAAATAACTAGAAAGTAAATAACCACCCGAAGTTCCGAAGGCCATTCCACTATTAATAATCGCAGTTCCTAGGGTTAAATCCTTTGTTGGAATAGCCTCCGTTGACAGCGCATATTGTGGTCCATAGTAGGTCCCTTGACTAGCACCCGCAAGCGCCCTAAACAATAGAAAAATCCCAAATGAAAATGCAAAGCCACTGAAAAATGTCATGACGCCGAGAATAACAAAACCAGTCATAATCACTAATCTGCGACCAATTTTATCACCTAGTACACCAAAGGGAATTTGACAAATTGCATAAGTTAGAAAGAAAATGCTATTCACTAAACCCAACTGAGTATTACCAATATGAAACTGAGTACCAATTTGTTGTTGGATAGGATTAAGAATTGTTCTGTCAGCATAAATTAAAATCCAGCCTACAAAACATAGTGCAACAACCCGCCACCAATACCTTCTAGATACATTGACCGCATTGTTTGGCTTGGATCTCGCGTTAGCATTTGTTACATTTTCGTCCATGATTTTCACTCCTCCATAAATGCATGTGAAACACTCTTCAATTAGCATTATACGAAAGCGCTTTCTTTATTACGTGTATACTCTTGGATAACATTTGAAGAAGAAATTGTCTATGAAGGAGCATTTACGATTTTATTATTGCCACTCATTGGTTAGTATAGGCACATAATTGGCGCACGTGCACCCCAGCTTGTTATGCTGTTGACAATCAACAGGCGTGATGGGGTTGTGACATACATTTATCTGAAGCGAACGTGTGAGTAACATCGCGTTCCAAAGCCCTGAGAACGGACTTATGTCACAGCTCCGCACAGTTAAAACAGGAGGACATTTTATGCCAAACTCACTTTTAAACACCGCCACGCTCACCACACTTTTAACTCAACAACCTGACGCACCCGTTGTTTCGTTGTACGCAAACATCGATCCGGCTGACCGCCCGCACACTCGGTTACGCGTCCAGGACCTGATCCGCCAGGCCAAACAACGTCTCACTCAACAATTTGGAACCAACTGGTGGCTCAGCATTGAACCAAGATTATTATCAGCATTAAACGATGATGCCTTGTTCGCACAAAACGTTAAAGAAAGTATCGCCGTGCTCACAACTGCTGATCAAATCATTATCGATCATCTATCGAGTACCGTTGCAGACGCCGTGACAGTTTCGACCGTACCAGAATTGCGACCACTTCTGCGTGAGCAGCAACGATCATTTGACTTCGATCTGCTGACCTTAAATGGCGATTCGTTCAAACTTTATCAAGTACGAAATCACCGGGCTATTCCCACACCACTACCCGATGATGCGCCAACGACGCTGACTAAAGCGCTTGGCACGGAACTGCGTGGCGGCGATGTCAACGCTGTCAGTCGTGGTGATCACGCTGGCTATCATGGACACCACACTAAAGATGTCGGTAAGGATATCGATCTGACCAATTACTTCCAAGCGGTGGACGCTTTCATGCAGGCGTGGCAGAAAGATACCAAACGTCCACTAATTTTGTTTGCCCTACCTGAGAACCAAGCCTTGTTCCGCAAACTAACGCGTTTACCACATTTATCTACAGATTATGTGCTCAATGAATCGCCAGCAACACTGACCACTGCTCAGATTCAGACTAAAATTGAGCCATTGTTTGACCAACATGCGGACCATGAAATTCAAAGTGCCTTGGCAAGCTATCACGACGCCGCTAACAGTAATCGGCAGATCAAATTGCCAACGGATATCGCAACTGCAATCGCACATGGACAATTACAAATGCTCATTGTGGCTGATAATTCAGAATGGTTTGGCCACCTAGACCGAGATCAGTTTATCGCTGATGACAGAGCTGGCAATGCAGTACCCTCACTGTGCGTTACAGTCTTGCAACGTGGTGGAACCGTTGTGGTCGTTGATGAGGATCAACTTCCAGATGGACAGCCAATCGGTGTGAGCCGGTATTAAGACGACAAAAAAGAGCCAATTTCGGCTCTTTTTTTTGCGCTGATGATTCACTTTCGTTTTAACAACGTGTCATAGAACTGACTAGGACAGGGCGTTTTTTCCCACCATTGCCCTCCACGTATGCAACCGTACAGGCTAGCCACATCATTATGCTACTAACTACTGAGTATTTTTCAATCAATAACAGCTTTCACAATTCGATTCATTTCTTTATGCTATGCTAACGGTAACAAATATAGCCTCCACACTTTTTAACTCCAGAAAGGTCGTCGCTTATGCCAAAAACATTCGCTGAAAAAATTAAATTCGATGTCGCTAAACACCCAATCGTTCGTCATCAACCAGCCTCCGTAACGACCCTACCAGATTTACCAAGCACGCTGACAACACCCAGTGATCTCATCTTAAGCTTCTGTCAGACAACAGATGAAATGGCGAGTGAAATCAAAACTGTAACCGTCAAAAAGTCACTAACTGCTAACGGTTATCTTTACCTTATCTATCCAAAACTGAAAAATAAACTGGGTATCTCTGGCATTCACCGTGACGTATTATTTCCGGCCCTAAATGTCGACGAGGATAGCGGTGCCGTTGGTCAAACAGGGTTAAAATTTTCACGAATGGTCAGTTTTGACGATAACTATACAGCGGTTGGTTTGACATGGTTAGCGACTAATCCACGCCGCCCTGATAATCCATCTGGCCGGGTGGCAACTTACGTGGATCGTTTACCCGAACTAAAACAGTTGCTCGGCCAAGATCCTGATGCGTTAGCCTCATTTGTGACACTGACACCAGGCTATCAACGCTCATGGGCACGATACGTCTTCAGTCCAAAAACGACTGCCACGCAACAAATGCATTTGCAACAAACCATTGATCTGTTAAAAACTGGTTTTGCATCCATTGAATTATGGCATGAGGGCAAAAAGCGCGCTGTTGAAAAATAAATTTTTGAATTTTTTTCGAATCGTTTCAATTCGATAAACGCTGTTACATCAGTCGTTTACAAACGTTACCACCGAATTTTCAACGTTTCGCAATCATTTCATTAAGTCTTTTTAAGCTTACTTTTAGGTAGCGTCGGTATATTATAAACATCGAAGGAGTTCATACCCCTCACTCCTTCGAAAGTAATGTATCTCCCCCCAGATATGTTAAGACTCTCTCTAGAATGATGGCTGACCTAGGATTCCCCGATCCTAGGTCAGTTTCTTTTTGTCCACGTTTCGTTGGTTACAAAAAAGTGCCTACTTGTTCTTTAGCGTCAAACCCACTATTGTGTGGTTGGCAAACAAAAATAATGGGAGACTTTTACTATGGACTTAAATTTAACAAATAAAGTTGCACTCGTGACCGGTTCAACAAAGGGTATCGGACATGCCATCGCAACGGAACTGGCCCGTGAAGGCGCACAGGTTATTATCAATGGACGTAGCGAACAAAGTGTCACAGACGCCATCACAGCCATCACCAAGACGGTTCCTGACGCCAACTTACAGCCAGCGCCGTTTGACCTCACTACGTCGGCGGGACGCAAAGCTCTTGAAGATAAGTTCCCAACGCTGGACATTTTGATCAATAATCTCGGTATTTTCGGTGCAATGGACTACTTCGACATTGATGACGAGATCTGGGCACGCTATTTCAATACCAACGTTCTTAGCGCTAATGATCTGGTGAAGTTTTACCTCCCACAGTTGATGAAGGCCGATTTTGGTCGTGTGATTTTCATCGCCAGCGAGGCAGCTATCATGCCATCCCCAGAAATGCCACAGTACAGCATGACTAAGGCGATGCAGTTGAACTTATCCAAGAGTTTAGCAAACGTCACCCGCCGTACAAATGTTACGGTTAATACCGTAATGCCAGGTTCCACGTTGACGGAAGGCGTCGTCGACTTTATCAACGACCTGTATCCTGATCAGAAATTAACGTTTGAACAAAAAGAACGTGAATACATGGCCAAAAACCGCCCGACTTCAACACTTGGTCGCTTGATTCGCCCGGAAGAAATCGGAAAGTTAGTGACTCTTGTGGCCAGTCCGGCAGTAGGTGGCTTCAGCGGTAATGCGATTCGTATGGATGGCGGCATTGTGCCAACAATGTTC